>CBDUNQ010000234.1:0-4520 GCA_965368625.1 uncultured Gammaproteobacteria bacterium | reverse complement strand
CTGAATTGCGGCGAGTCCAAATGCGGATAATCGGCCCTATAGGGGCATCTGTCTGACAGATGCAAATGTACAACAATAATTGAGAAGCGATGCCTGAACGGAATGGTTCAGCGTCGGTGGAGACCATGGTACTTCAACAAAAACCAATACCCGGTTACTGGTATGCCAATATAGTGGGACAGTTGGTGCAGGTTCGTGCTGTATTGCATACCTCCGGTGTAGCAACGCGTATCGTGCTGGAATATATCAACGGTCGTCGTGATTTTGTTGACATGGATGGTTGGCGTTATCTGGATCTGGTGCTCCATTCACCGGGCCTGGAGCGACGGGATCGAGCCAGAGATCTGTGACGGGAGACACAGGCCTCTGGGGTTGGTAGTGCAGCGGATCCCGCCTGCATACTGGCATATTTCGGTGTCCAAGATGGTGGTGACCCCTCACGGGGCGCCGCCTGTTTCCTTGACTTCCCATTTCCATGATCCGGCTCTGTCCGGATGGTTTGTGGCGGCTGTGAGGCTGGATGGATGAGTGGCGGCACCCCGAACCCGCACCCTCTGATTCCCGGGCCCTGCGGTGCATTGGAAGCGGTCATGGATTTTCCCACACCGATGATGGAGCGGGCGCCCATTGCGGTGCTTTGTCACCCCCATCCCCTTTATGGTGGCACCCTGCAAAACAAGGTGGTTCACACCCTGGCGCGGACCTGTGCGGCCCTGGGGCTTGTCTCCCTGCGGTTCAATTTTCGCGGCGTGGGGGGCAGTGCCGGAGCATATGGCGAAGGGGTGGGGGAAATAGAGGACTTGCACGCCGTGCTCACCTGGGTGCAGGCGCATTGGCCGGGCCATCCTCTCTGGCTGGGAGGCTTTTCCTTTGGTGCCTACGTGGCCCTGCAGGCGGCTGCCCGGTGGCCACTGGAGCAACTCATTACTGTAGCGCCTCCAGTGAACCTGTTTACCCTGGAATCTTCATTTCGCCTGGAGGTTCCCTGGTTACTGGTGCAGGGCGGTCAGGATGAAATCGTCCCCAGCCAGGCGGTTATGGACTGGGTGGCAAGCCTGGAGCAGCCGCCAAGGGTGATTCTGTTACCCGAGGCGGGGCATTTTTTTCATGGGAAACTCAATGAGCTACGGGATGAAATCCTTGAGGCCCTGCGCTGAATCGGCTGTGCCCGATCAGCACTGGGTATTCATCCATGAATCCATTCCTCACAAACGTTGCTAGGTTTTGCTCGATTGCTGGTACACAAACTGAAATACATCGCTGGCATTGGAAAAGCGTTTGGCAAGTGTTTGTGTACCGATTGATCCCAGCCAGTATAGTGGGGTGGGATGGCCTTTAAAGATCGGGTATGCCTCTACAGTTTGGCCGGCGATGGTACGTTGTACTGGATTGTTCATACCGATACCCCCGTTACATTTTTTTCGTTTTTTGTAGCCTTTGCTCTAGCAATCCGCATGCCTGGGTTGCTAATGCTCTGATTATTATCAAGTTTGTGCTTTTTGGCTGAAGCCCATGGTTGATTATGTAAATTATCTTGACAGGTATGGGTTGCCTGCTGGGGCGGGTGCTGTGTTAATCCTTTCTAATTATTGAAAGTTATCTGTTTTTTCGCATTTCCTCCAAAGTGTAAATGTTTTCGTCTATTCGACGTTGTCGGGTTCAGAAAAAAGGAGGAGGCTCAGGAGGTAGGTACCCTGAATGGTGGTATGGAAGCTTGGGTGTGGTCGGCCAATTTCAATCCCCCGCTTGCTGAGCCCTAGGTAACGTTGTTTTCCCATGGGGATGACCGGGTGAAAATTCGACCAGGATCCATCATCATAGTGTATTTTAAGAATTTTATTCAGCCATGCTGGTTTTACCCGTGCACTCATCCCGGACTCAATCAGCACCAGCACACGCTGGAGGTAGACATCCACTGGACGGGGATCCCAGGTCAATTGCCTTGCGATCTGCCGTTGCAGGTCATGGATGGAGCCCTGCAGATTCTGTTTCAATGGGCAGTTACGGGTTTGCAGGAAACGCAGCCCCAGGGTTTGATGGGTTTTGCAGGCGGGGCTCAAAGGGTGTACATCGTTACAAAACCCGGGACTTAGCTGTGGTTGTACTATGGGTAGCGCAGCCAGCGCTGGGTGGCAGCTTGCCCCGTAAAGCAGTAGCAGATTGTAGTCGGGCAATCCGCTCAGGGTATCCGGTGTGAAAGGAACCCAGGTATCCGGGTAGTACACATATCGCCACAGGCTGTTAGGCTGTTTTTCAAGCACTTCCCGCTCATATCGGGAAAAAAGGTGTTTCAGGCGTTCATCATCCGTAACTGCGGCACTTTGTTGCACCATCCACCAAAGCATTGGGTTGGATTCCTGTAAAAGAATCTCCTGATTTTTGTCCAACCACCGTATACTGCTTTCCAGTGAATGCTCCACTACCGCTTTGGGGGGCGCAGAAACGTCGCGGTTGTTGTCCCACACCCAGTATCCGTAGATGAATAAGAGGACTGTGGGGGGCAGGGATAAAATCAGCAGCAGGAGTCTCATGGGTTCTTCACTTACTTTATTATGATTCTTGAAACGTACGTAGTTATGGCAAGGCTGTCAAAGGTCAGAGGCTCGGAGGCAGGTTGGCACAGAGTCTGAGGCCAACCCATTGAATTCACATGTATGAAAAACACTTCAGATTAGAGAAACGGCCTTTTTCCATTGCGCCGGACCCTCATTTTCTCTTTATGAGTGCGCGGCACCGCGAAGCCCTGGCGCATCTGCTCTACGGTATTGGCGAGGGGGGTGGCTTTGTGCAGCTTACCGGGGAAGTGGGTACCGGGAAAACCACGCTGTGCCGTGCCCTGCTGGAGCAATTGCCCGGTGATGTGAATGTAGCCGTGATTTTGAACCCCAAGGTCACCGCACTGGAGTTGATTGCCACCCTGTGCGATGAGCTGCATGTGCCGTACCCCAAAGGCACCAGCAGTATCAAGACGGTTACCGATGCGCTGAATCGCCATTTGCTGCAAGCCCACAGTGAAGGCAAGCGCACCGTGATGGTGATCGATGAGGGCCAAAACCTGCAGCCGGAAGTGCTGGAGCAGGTGCGGTTGTTGACCAATCTCGAGACGGCCAGGGAAAAGCTGTTACAGATCATATTAATCGGGCAGCCGGAATTGCGTGAATTGCTATCCCGCGAAGATTTGCGGCAGTTGGCCCAGCGGGTAACCGCCCGCTACCATCTGGACCCTATGAACCGGCCGGAAACCGAGGCCTATATACGCCACCGACTCCAGGTCTGTGGTGTCAGCAGTAGCCTGTTTACCAAGGGTGCGCTGGACAATATCCACCGGATCACAGGTGGGGTGCCCAGACTGATCAATGTGTTATGTGACCGCAGCCTGCTTGGAGGTTATGTTGAAGGCAAGAACCGGGTCAATACCCGCATCGTGCGTCGTGCCGCCGGTGAGGTAATGCCTGCCAGCAGCTTTTCCACAGGGAACAAGCAGCAACGGAATAACTGGTTCCTCGCGGCATCCCTGGTGCTGGTGGCCTTTACGCTGGCGGTGATCCAGTGGTGGCCGGAAAGAGAGGTTGCCCGTGATTCCCATGCCGCCCAATCGGTACCCAGTGCGCCAGCCCTTGGGGAAATCAATCGCAAAGGGGAGATGGCCGTGGTCCGGTCCACTTCGCTACCAGGGCATGAAGATGCAGCCATTGAGGCGGTGCCTGCGGCATCAGTGAGTACCATTGAATCCGAGTTGAACGCTGAGGCTGCCGAGGAGCAAAAGGCGCAAGACAGTGTGGACAGGCTGTTTACCCTGGCTGCTGAGGCAAGCGAGGAGGATGCCTGGAGGGTGCTACTGGCTCGCTGGGGTGTTGCCTCCCAGGGAGCTTCCGGAGAACAGGTTTGCCGGCAATTGCCCACCTATGGCATGCATTGCATGCGTGATAGCGGGTCCTGGAAAATGCTGCGCAGTTTTGATCACCCTGCCATTCTCTATCTGATGGGCCCGGATGCCGAGCGGGTGGCGGTGGTGCTGCAGGGAATTCGTGCTGGAGCGGCCGAACTGGTGATCGGGGATAACCAATTGTCACTACCCATTGGTGAGCTCCAGCAGTATTGGTACGGTGATTATGCGCTGGTATGGAAGGCGCCACCCGGAAATCATACGGTGCTACGGCTCGGTGACCGAAACCCAACGGTGGCCTGGGTTCGGGAACAGTTACAGGCCCCGGTGGCGTCCACCCCCGGCTATTTTGATAGTGGTTTACGTGATGCCGTGATGCGTTTCCAGCGCGAACAGATACTGGAGCCCGATGGGGTTGTCGGTGCCCTTACCTTAATTCATTTAAACAGGCTTGCCGCACAGTCAGGGCGCCCCCGGCTGTTGACGGAAGCGGGTTGAAACGCTTATGTCCTACATACTTGAGGCATTGAAAAAGGCAGATCAGGAGCGTAGCCGCGGCGATGTTCCGGATATTTCCACATCCCATATGGGCGTTACATCCGATGCGGGTTGGCGGGTCCCCATTCTGTGGTTG
>CBDUNQ010000233.1:0-4542 GCA_965368625.1 uncultured Gammaproteobacteria bacterium | reverse complement strand
ACAGGCGGGAATGCCGGTTTATGAAGCCGTGGAAACCCTGCGCAAGGGCTATATCCGCCTGCGCAAAAATGAAAACCCGAAACTGCGTGCCAAACTGGCGAGCCTCATCGATCAATTGGATGCCGACACCCTGACCCACGTGGTACGTGCCTTCAGCATCTATTTCAGCCTGGTGAACATTGCGGAAGAAGCCTATCAGCATCGTCTGCGGCGACGCCAGGTCCATAAAGGGGACCCCTTGTGGATCGGTTCCTTCCAGCATACCCTGCGCGACTTCGCCGCCTCCGGTATGTCTGCCGCACAACTCCAGGAATTGCTCAACCGCAGTTGCTATATCCCGGTGTTCACCGCCCATCCTACGGAATCCAAGCGCCGCTCGGTCATGCAGTCTCTGCGCCGCATCTTTCTGGTGGCAGAAGGTTTGAATGATCTGCGGCTCAACAAGCAGGAGCGCGCAGATATTACTGAACATCTGCTCTCCAATATACAGATTCTCTGGCAAACCGATGAAGTGCGGGTGCGCAAACCCAAGGTGGAAGATGAAATCCGCAATGGTCTGTTTTATTTTCACGAAAGCCTGTTTACCGCCGTACCCGCCACCTATCGCTACCTGGAAAAGGCTGTGCGCGCTGCCTACCCGGACGATACTGTCCAGATTCCCGCGCTTCTGCGCTTTGGCTCCTGGATTGGTGGCGACCGCGATGGCAACCCCTTCGTAAAGCCGGAAACCACTGAAATGGCGATCCGCCTGAACATGCGCGAAGTATTGCGCGAATACCTGCAGCAACTGGATATCCTGCGCAATCTGCTGACGCACTCCATTCGCCTTACACAGCCCAATGATCCGCTGATCGATAGCATACGCCAGGATAAGGAGCGCTTTGCGGAAAACATCGGTGAAAATATCCTGCGCTTCGATCATGAACCTTACCGCCAGAAGCTCTATATCATGCGCTACCGCCTGCGGCGCAACCTTGCTCATCTTGCCGCCCAACTCTCCGATAGTGCTCACAGCAACAGCCGCAGCCCTGACGCCTATTCTTCAGAGCAGGAGTTACTGCAGGATCTCTATGTCATCCGTGATTCACTCATCAGCCACGGCGATGCCATCGTTGCCAGCCGCGAGCTGCAGGATCTCATCCGCCTGGTGGAAACCTTCGGTTTCTTTCTGGTGCAACTGGATATCCGTCAGGAATCCACTCGCCACAGTGAAGCCGTTGCGGAACTGTGTAAACAACTCCCCCAGGCACCCGACTATCTTGCCCTGGATGAAGCTGGCCGCATGGACCAACTGGCACGCATCATCGAAATGGAACAGGTACCGGATATAGACCGTACCCTGCTGACGGAAGAAGGCCGGGAAACAGTGGATGTTTTCAACACCATTGCCCGCATGCGCGAAGAAAGCAGCCCCAATGCCTTCGGCAACTACGTCATTTCCATGACCCATACGGCAAGCCATATCATGGAAGTGATGTGCCTGGCACGTTACAGCAATCTGGTGGGGCGCCAGCAGGACAACTGGTTCTGCAATATACGGGTAAGCCCACTGTTCGAAACCATCGAAGACCTTTCCCATGTGGATGATGTATTGCCACGGCTACTGGATAATCCGGTTTACAAGGCACTACTCAAGGCATCGGGTAATCAGCAGGAAATCATGCTTGGCTATTCCGATTCCTGTAAGGATGGGGGTATTTTAGCCGCCTCCTGGAATCTGTATGAGGCTCAAAAGAAAATCACCCAGATCACCAACAGCCGCGGCGTGGACTGCCGTCTGTTCCACGGCCGTGGCGGCACCCTGGGCCGCGGTGGTGGCCCAACCCATGAAGCCATCCTGGCACAGCCCAGTGGCACGGTGAATGGTCAAATTAAATTCACCGAACAGGGCGAAGTGTTATCCAACAAATACAGTAACCATGAAACCGCCGTCAATGAGCTGGCCCTGGGTGTCACCGGCTTGCTGAAATCCAGCCGGCACCTGGTACAGGCACAGGATCCGCGTTGCGCGGAACCCGAGGTGATGACCGATCTGGCACGCCTGGGTGAACAGGCCTACCGTGACCTCATTGATCGCACGCCCGGCATTCTGGATTATTTCTATGAAGCCACTCCCGTCAATGAAATCGGTCTGTTGAATATCGGCTCACGCCCCAGTCACCGAAAGAAGGATCGATCCAAATCCTCCATTCGCGCCATTCCCTGGGTATTTGGCTGGGCGCAGGCGCGCATTACCCTGCCTGCCTGGTATGGCATCGGCTCCGCCCTGGAAGGCTGGCATCAAGGTGACCCGCAACGCATAGAACAGTTACAAGCCATGTATCAGCACTGGCCCTTCTTCCGCGCCCTCATGAGTAACACCCAGATGTCCCTCTCCAAGGCGGACATGAAGATCGCTGCCACCTACAGCCACCTGGCCCAGGATCAGGAGCAGGCACAGGCCATTTTCCAGACCATTGCCAGTGAATACCAGCGCACCGTGGAACAGGTGAAGAAGGTGGCACAGATCAAGGGACTGCTGGAAGAAACCCCGGTGCTTGCGGTATCCCTGCAACGCCGCGACCCCTACCTGGATCCCTTGAACCACATCCAGTACACCCTGTTGCAACGGGTACGCAAAGAAGACCTTGATGAAGTGGAGCGGGACCAATGGCTTAATTCCCTGCTGCGGACCATCAATGGCATCGCCGGCGGTATGCGGAATACCGGTTAAGAAATGGTTTCGCTTGCCTGTAGCACCATCGCGGCAACGATGAATACCTTAGCCGCGGGTCAAGGCACGCTGGTATTACAATCCTTTATTAACCACCGTCATTGCGAACGAAGTGAAGCAATCTCCTAAATCCGACACCTGTCATTCTGGTTCCCGGACGGGGCTGCCACGCCACGGAGATTGCCACGCCGCTACGCGGCTCGCAATGACTCCGGGTACATAGGTAAATACCTTACTCATTTTTGGCTTCCTCAGCCCGCATGCGGGTCTGCAGCAGCGTCTTGGGAACACTTTCTTTACTGAGCAAATCAACAATCCAGCCCAGACCGAAAGGGATTGGACCCGGGTCGGTATACACATGGTATTTCACCAGTGAACGGTCAGGTGAGATTTCCTGAATGTGCCAGTAACCAGTCGTGTCCTTAATGGTTTCCCTGGCATTCAAGCCTGGCCAAGGCACTTGCTGCCATTGAAGCCGGGTGGAATGTGCATCGGGTTCGCTGATGGACATTTTTAAACGGTATTGCTTGGTTTTCCCCAGGGGCAGACTCAATTCATACTCCAGCGTGGATTCGGCATCCTGTTCCTCAAGAATCGTTATTCGGCTGACATTGGGCATGAATTCCGGATACAGCTCATAACGGGTGAGAACCTCCATAAGATGTACCCGGGATGCATTGAAGCGGCCAAAGGCTTCAAAGGTACGCCCAGGCCGGGCAGCATTGGGAACTTCATGCACCACTATTTCACCGGCATCGATGCGCTCCTGCTCCTGCTGCGACAAGGCGGACCATGGGTTTGCCTGTAACAGGATGGGCAATACCACACTGATGCAGAACAGTATTCGAGCCACTCTTTTACTATCTGGTTTCATGTGCATCGCCTGATCCCGTATCAACGCTCAAGAGTTCAGGGGAAATCCCGTTTTTTGGCATCCATATCCAGTTGCCATAGTTTCTGATGTATCTGCCAGGTATTGATGATCAGCCCCAAACCACAAATAAGCACCGTGGCAGGCAACAATATCGTAAATTTTCCGGTGCCGAACAGAGCGATATAGGCATTGATCGCAATGAATACCACCCGCATTTCCGTGGGACCGAATCCATAGTAATAGATTTCGAATTCATTGGTGGCGGCAAAGGAAAGAAAGGAGTTCACCATATAGGCGCCAAGCACCACCACCAGGGCGAAGTACCATATTTCAAGCCCCGCCGGGGAAATCATATAACCGACAAAAACCAGTGAGCACAGGAACAGATAATCCAGGAAATGATCCATATAGAAGCCCCACTTGATGAGGCCGGTGTTCCTGCGACGACCCAGCTCCCCATCAAACAGGTCGGTAAGATATTGCAGCACAATCACCAGCGAAACCAGCCACAGGTACTGAAGGTTTTCTTTGGCAAGAAAACCCAGAATCACATTGGCCAGACACCAAAGCACCGTGGTCATGGTCAAATGATAGGTTTCGATCGCGGCTGGGATACGTGGCACCGCCCATTGTTTCAACCGATTTTCCGGTTTGCTCAGAATGGATTGGCCAACCTTTTTATCGCCACCAAAAGATGAAGCAGGGTTATTCATGCGAAAAAATGCCTATAGAGGAACATCATTGGTGCCGCTGGATTTTTTCACGGGTCTACCCATGATTTTATGAGCATCGTTCAATATTGCATCATGAGGACTGGATTGTCACGTGGGTTTACTGATTTTCTGGGCTTTTCAGCGACCCGTAAAATACATCGGGTCAAGGCGATCATAGAATCCCTTCGGGCTTGCCCCTAGATCCCTGCGGGATCATTAGGGATTCCCCATCGTGCTCCGCA
>CBDUNQ010000232.1:0-4549 GCA_965368625.1 uncultured Gammaproteobacteria bacterium | reverse complement strand
CTCTAAATAATTCGGCGACGAAACAACCACAGTGCCAGGCCCAGGGGACCAAGTACCCACAGGGTCAAGGCCATGAGTAGCACATACGGTTGAAACAATGGCCCGGTGGCAATAGCCGCAAGGCCGGTAAATTCACGCACTGCTTCAAATCCCACCAGATTGGCAAGTCGAAATACATCTGCCGGATTCAACAATAATAAATAAGCCAGCCAGTCACCATGAACCGTGCTCGCACCGGAAACCAGTATGCCCAGCAGTAACAAGTCATAAACCAGTACAAACCAGAACCATACCAGCAGAGCAGCACCAGCAGCCCTGGATTTCTCCGTAACCACTACACTGGCCACATAGGCAATGGCAATAAACACCCAGCCAAGCAGGATGGCGGAAAGAATAAAGAACCCAAAAGCCTTCCAGACGGTGATATCCACGGCTGCCGTGGAAAGCAAGCCAATGAGCAAGGCGGAAACCCCGAAGCCCAGTCCGGTGGATACCGCAAGGATAGCGCCATGACCCAGAAATTTTCCCAGGAGCAATTGATTTCGTGTCAAGGGATAGGTAATCAATAGTAATAATGTGCCCTGTTCTTCTTCACCAATAACACTGTCATAGGCCAGCAATAGCGCGATAAGTGGAATCAGAAAGATGGCCAGGCTGGCAAGGCTTACGATAGTTGTAGCCAGAGAAGTGAAACCAACGGTACCGGAAGCCGCTGCTCCGAAATAAGCGATTCCCATGGCAAGCAAGCCGAACACCAGTGTGATGGAAAGTATCCAGCGATTGCGTATGCCGTCACGAAATTCCTTGGTGGCAACCACCCCTATGGCATTCATCCCGGCAGCTCTCCTGGCCGGCTATAGTGAGCATAAAGATGCTCCAGTGACGCCGGGACCATTTCCACATCCTGCACATCGGGCTCACACAGCAAGCTTCGCATGAGTTCCATTTTTTGGCATTCCGGAATGGAAACCTCAAATCGCGTTCCATTGATTTTTTTGATTGATACTCCACTGGGTTCCAGAGGTGCACTCCACGCTTCGATTTTAAAGCTGCCCCGCACACGCAGGGTCATGGGGAGATTGGCCCGTTGTCGCAATTGATCCAGCGTGCCCTCTGCCAAGAGACGCCCACCACCCAGTATGGCGGCGCGATCGATATGCGTTTCAATACCCGGTAACACATGGGAGGAAAGCAACACGGTGACCCCCTGGTTACGCAGCTCATCCAGGGTGGCATAAAACTCCTGGGTGGCCGCAGGATCAAGCCCGGCAGTGGGTTCATCCAGCAAGAGCAATCTCGGTTTACCCAGCAGCGCCTGGGCAAGACCCAGACGTTGGCGCATTCCCTTGGAGTAGGTTTTCACACGCCGCTGCGCCGCATCAGCCAGCCCCACCTGTTGCAGGAGTTGTTTCCGCTCTACCACCGGAACCCCCTTCAAACGCGCGAAATAGTCCAGTACTTCCCGCCCACTCAATTGCTCATAAAAGCGCACACTCTCCGGCAGGTAGCCGCAAGCACGTCGCAAGTGATTGGCTTGGGCGCCCACGGGGGACTCACCAAACAAACGGACTTGCCCGGAAGAAGCCGCAATCACTCCCAGGATCAGCTTCATGGTAGTGGTCTTGCCGGAGCCGTTATGGCCCAGTAGTCCGAGAATTTCTCCCTGCTTCACGCTGAGGTTCAAGCCCCGCAAGGCTTCTACCTTGCCATAGTTTTTGATCAGATTCTCCAGCACCACCGGGTTCATGAACCACCTTGCCTTTGCCCAGTGTTCGACATCAGGGGGAAGCTGTCACGTACACCCTGGGGGCGTAACACCGGGAATTGTTCCTGCACCCAGCGCAGGGTTTCAATGGCAGGACTACTCATAAGAATACGCGCCAGAGGATACTTCCATAACAACTTGTCTACCGCATCATTGGGTTCATAGGGCTTGTCACCCACACCATTGGCGTCAAGATCCCACCCCAGATAATCAGACCAGTAGTTACCACGACCCTCATGGGACCATTCCTGCAGGCGGTTTGCCACATATTTCACCTGCACCCGATTGGATTCGAAATCATTCCCGGTAAACCGGTTATCTTCCGAACCAGCCGTTATATGAATGCCCAGATCACTCTGTGAAAAACGATTGTCACTGATTTCATTGAACTGGGAATTATAGATAAAAATAGCCTTCCCCTCTGCACCGGCCACCCCGGAACCACCAATGGCATACCCTGTTCCCTCACGAACCTGAGTGACCTCATTACCTCGAATAGTGCTATTTGTGATGAAATTCATCAGTATTCCGTAATTCTGATCCTGTTCCGAGCGATTATTGAGGACGGTGAGATACTTTGACTGCATCAGCGCATATCCAGTACGGGTATGATATGTGTAATTGTCTTCAACCCGGTTTGAATAAGAGTACATATAGTGAATACCGTATCGCAGGTCATGCATTACATTTCCCTGCAAAAGATTTTCCTGACTGGTATCGATATAAATTCCGTCACGCACATTCCAGATTTCATTATCACGGATAATTCCATTTTTGACCGCATACAGATGAATACCATTCCCCCTGTCCTGGGAGCGCACACGGGGATCTGCCGATATCCGGTTATCGTGAATAGTCGGCTCACCGCACCCATCCAGCCAGATGCCAAAGGCATTCTCATGCAACTCATTACCACTGATGATGACATTTTTGGCTTGCGGCTCCACAAAGATACCGGCATTCATCTGCGTTAAATTCATCCCTGAATGCTGAATACGCAAACCCTGTATTGTTGTGTGCTCCGCTTTTACCCGCAGCACATCACCCTGGCCGCCGCCATCAAGAACCACCTTATCCCCACCCAATATTTTCAATGGGCGGTAGATGACAAAGTTCCCTCTGTAGACACCTGGAGCCAACTGCAGCACATCGCCGGCAACAGCATTTTCCAGCGCGAGCTTGAGCGCTTCACTCCCACCCTGCACCAGTATTTCCTGCCCTATCGATACGCAGGTATACATCAGACACAGGAAAGCACTTATATATTCAAAACGAAAATGCTTCGACTTTACCATCGTCACAAGGTGCACCCATGGCTTGTGCAAGCAGCTATCTGCAGGTAATGCCAGCTGCTTGCACAGGCAGCCATAGACTAGGCTTCCACCAGCATGCGACCACGCATTTCCATGTGCAGGGCATGACAGAACCAGTGACAGTAGTACCAGTGCACGCCCGCACTATGAGCAGTAAAGGTTACGGAGGCCGTCTGCTGTGGCCCGATTTCCATACTGACACCATGATTCACCATAACAAAGCCATGAGTCACATCCTCCACCTGATCCAGGTTGGTAAGCACCACAGTGACCTCATCCCCTTTCTTTACAGTGAAATCGGTCATCCCGAAATTAGGTGCTACGGATGTCATATAGACACGCACCTTATTGCCATTGCGGATAATCTTGTTATCTGTATCCAGGGTAATGCCATCTTTTTTCGCCATGGCCACTGTGCTGGCAAAGAATGGATCATCACGCTTCCAGATCTTCAAGGGTTTCATTTTGCTACGGTGCACAATCATACAATCGTGGGGTTCGGCATAGGTGGGCCCATCATGAACCAGTTTCATTTCCTCGCCTGAAATATCGATCAGCTGGTCATTTTCCGCATGCAATGGCCCGCATGGCAGGAACCGATCCTTGGAAAACTTGCAAAGGGCAATCAGCCATTTTCCATCCGCATCCCTGGTTTCACCCATACTGGTATGATTGTGACCCGGTTGATAGTGCACATCGAGCTTTTGCCGAATGTAATTCACCTTTTCACCCTGATAGGCGCGTATTGCATCATCCACATTCCACTTGGCAATCTGACTATCGATAAACAAGGTGGTATAGGCATTTCCCCGACCATCAAAAGCCGTATGCAGGGGACCAAGCCCCAATTCCGGTTCCGCAACGATGGTGTCACGGGGATCCTTCAGTTTTCCGGCAAACCAGTCATCCAGTTTGGCAATAGCAATGACGGAAACCGTAGGCGAAAGCTTGCCATTAGCCACAAAATACTTGCCGTCCGGAGAGGTATTCAGACCATGGGGGCTTTTGGGTACCGGAATATATACCGTCAGATCGGAACCATGGGTACCATCCAGCACAGGCACTTTGGAGTCACCCAGCGTGGTATATTTCTTGGCTTCGATTGCCGCTTCAATACGTGGAATATTGAACACTACCGCCCAATCACGCTCATTGCGCATACTCTCTGCCAGGGTCACCCCTCCTTCCGAGTTATAGCAGGTGGAGCAGGCGTACTTACCTTCGTAATCGGCATCCGTGTTATCCAGGTTACCATCCACAATCACTTGCCAGGCTACTTCCATGGTTTCGGCATCCACTGCATTGAACATGGTTTTGTACTTGCTTGGATCATTGAGATCCTGGCCATTATTGGGGTGTGGGATACGAAATTCGGCATTACAGAATACATACTTGGTATGCGGCACCTTTTGCACACGTAAGCCATGAATTGCCGACACATTGGGTATACTGGTTATTTTATCGGTCTTCA
>CBDUNQ010000231.1:0-4551 GCA_965368625.1 uncultured Gammaproteobacteria bacterium | reverse complement strand
GGTCCTGTTCTTTGGTCTGTTCCCCCTGACCATTGCGTTTTTCCAAGAGAATTCACTCATCGCACCGCTGACCAATGTCATTGCCGTTCCCTGGGTGGGGTTGGCGGTGGTACCCCTGGCGCTGCTGGGAACGCTGCTGGCACCCCTGTCCCTGACACTCTCGGCCTGGTTATGGCGCTGCGCGGATACCTTGCTGGGCTGGTTATGGGGCTGGCTGGAATGGAGTGCCCAGTGGCCCTTTGCCCATTGGCAGCATGCCTTGCCATCCCCCTGGGTGGCTCTGTGGATCGTGCCGGGCCTGGTATTGCTGCTGGGGGGGCGTAGCTGGCACTGGCGCGGGATGGGTGCCGTTCTTCTGTTACCCGGCATGCTGCCAGCAGCACCAACATTGGCACCGGGTGCGGTGAATTTCATGTTGGTGGATGTGGGGCAGGGTCTCGCTGCACTGGTACAGACCCGGCACCACAGTCTGTTATTTGATACCGGACCGCGTTGGCGCTCCGGATTCAATACGGGCGATGCAGTGCTTTTGCCCCTGTTACGTCATCAGGGGATTACGGCCCTGGACCGGTTGGTGATCAGTCATGGAGACAATGACCATATTGGCGGTGCCCGCAGCCTCTACCAGCAACTTCCGATCTACAGTATTCGCACATCCGCCCCGGAAAAGGTGGATTTTGCCCAGCGCAGGGATTGCCTGCGCGGTGAACAATGGGAATGGGATGGCGTCACCTTTGAATTTCTGTTTCCCCACCAGCCTGGAATCGGAGGCAATAATGGCTCCTGTGTGCTGCGCATCAGTGCAGGGGGGCAGCACTTGCTGCTGACGGGTGATATCGAGACACCCACTGAAACCTGGTTGTTGCAGCAACCCCGGGAGTTGGCGGCGGATATCCTCGTGGCCCCCCATCATGGCAGTGCCAGCTCTTCCAGCCCGGACTTTGTGAAAGCGGTGTCACCGCGCTATGTCCTGTTTCCCACAGGCTATGGCAACCGCTGGAAATTTCCCCGGGAAGCGGTGGTCCATCGCTACCGGTCTGTGGGCAGTGAACCCCTGGATACGGCGCAACATGGCGCCATCACCATTCGTATGGAGCCCGGCAAGCCATTACGGCTAACCACCGAGCGAAATCCGCCTCGCGGCTATTGGCAGCGCCCTCTGTAGACCGGCGGGTAAATCAAGTATGATGCCGAACAGGGCTGGAGGAGGGTGGAAAATGCATCCGGAATCCGGTGAAAAGCAGTATTTTATCCAATGGACTTAAAGGGAAAATACAGGTGTTAGAACTCGTGCAGGCCGGCGGCTGGCTGATGCTGCCCATTATTGCCGCTTCAGTAATCTCCCTGGCGATCATCGCCGAACGTTTCTGGTCACTCCAGCTGCGCCGGGTATTGCCTCGGCACCTGGTGGCCCAGGTATGGACCTGGGCCAAACAGTCCCAGTTGGATCAGGAACATATTCGCAATCTGCGCCGCGGCTCGCCGCTGGGCCGAATACTGGCTTCCGGTCTCGTGAACCGTCATCACCCCCGGGAAATGATGAAGGAAAGCATCGAGGACACGGGCAGGCAGGTGATCCACGAATTGGAGCGCTATCTCAATACCCTGGGAACCATCGCGGCCATTACCCCCCTATTGGGCTTGCTGGGTACCGTTATCGGCATGATCAAGGTATTCACCGCCATTACCACCCAGGGGGTGGGGGACCCCGGCGCACTGGCCGGTGGCATCTCCGAAGCCCTGATCACCACCGCGGCCGGCCTTGCCGTGGCCATTCCCAGCCTGATGTTTTACCGCTATTTCCGCGGCCGGGTGGACATGCTGGTGGTACTCATGGAGCAGGAAGCCATTCGCATGGTGGAAGTGATGCATGGTGACCGGGAAGCGGAGGGTGGAGCAGGAGACGAGGTACGATGAAACTGCGTGCCTCGCGCCGGGAAGAACCGGAAGTCAACTTGACGCCGTTGATCGATGTAGTGTTCCTGCTACTGATCTTTTTCATGGTGTCCACCACCTTTCAACGCGAATCGGAATTGAAGATCGAGCTGCCGGAAGCCAGTACGGAACCCAGTGAGGCACCACAGGATGCCCTGGAGATCGTCATTGACCGTGAGGGCAATTATTACCTTGGCGGAGAGCAGGTGATCAACCAGGAATTGAAGACCCTGCGCCGGGCCATTGAAAAAGCCGTTGCGCAGCGAAAAAACCCGCCCCTGGTGATTCGGGCCGACGCCAATACCCCCCATCAGGCGGTGATTCGTGCCATGGATGCCGCCAGCCAGCTGGGTCTGAGTCAAATGTCCCTGGCCACCAGTACCCAGCCTGAAGAGACGCCCTAAACCGTGCAGGAAAATCACCACTGATGTCCGGCACGGCGGTAACCGATTCAGGGGTACAGACCTACCGGCGCCTGCTCACCTATGCCCGGCCGCACTGGAAGATGTTTGTCTTCGCACTGCTGGCCATGGTGGTGGTGGCCGCCACGGAAGCGGGCTTTGCCGCCTGGCTGCAACCCATGATCGACAACATCTTTTCCGAGTCCAGGCGCTTCGAAACCCATTGGGTGGCGCTTGGGCTGGTGGGCATCTTTCTGATCCGTGGTATCGCCAGCTTCGTCGCCCAATACGGCATGAGCTGGGTCGGCAGAGAGGTCATCCAGCAATTGCGGATGGAAATGTTTGATCATCTGCTTACCCTGCCGGCGGATTTTTTTGATCATCGTCCCACCGGCAGCCTGGTATCCAAGCTGACCTATGATGTGGAGCAAGTGTCCCAGGCAAGTACCAATGCCATTACCATCCTGGTGCGTGATTCCCTGACCGTGGTGTTTCTGTTGCTCTATATGTTCTGGATCAGCGGCTGGCTTTCCCTGCTGTTTCTGGGCATCGGCCCCGTCATTGCCTACATGGTGCGTTATATCAGCAGCCGTTTTCGGCGTATCAGCCGCAATATTCAAGACTCCATGGGGGCCGTCACCCAAACGGTGGAAGAAATCATTGAGGGTCAACGGATCGTAAAATCCTTTGGTGGCCAGGCCTATGAGTCATCCCGATTTGCCGAAGTGAATCGGCGGAATTTCCAGCAACAGCTGAAACGCGCAGTGACCAGTGCCCTCAGCGTGCCGGTCGTACAACTGGTGGCGGCCTGTGCGCTGGCGCTGGTGATCTATCTTGCCGCCCAGGAAGCCCTGGTCAGTCAGATCAGCCAGGGCGCCTTTGTCTCCTTTATTGCGGCCATGTTGTTACTATTGCCCCCCATTAAACGCCTCACCACCATTACTCAATCGATCCAGGCCGGCGTGGCGGCGGCTGAAAGTATCTTTGAGCTGCTGGATACGGTGGCAGAAGCGGATAACGGCACATTGCCACTGCGGCAGGTAAGGGGCGCACTACAATACCAGCAGCTGGGGTTTTCCTATGGGCCTGGCAAAGAAGCCGTACTTCACCATATTGATTTTCAGGTGGCGCCGGGTAAGACACTGGCCCTGGTGGGGCGTTCCGGTAGTGGTAAATCCACCCTGGTCAATCTCCTTACCCGTTTCTACGAGGTCAGTGAAGGTAAGATTCTGCTGGATGGAGAAGATATACGTAATTATCGGTTAGCGGATCTGCGCGCACAGATTGCCATGGTCGGACAGGAAGTGATGCTGTTCAATGACACCCTGGCCAATAATATTTCCTATGGTTCCGATGCCAGTGAGCAGGAAATACTGGCTGCCGCCCGTGCCGCGCACGCCCTGGAATTCATCAGCCGCTTACCCGATGGACTGCAGACAAGGGTGGGGGAACGGGGTGTGTTGCTATCAGGCGGCCAGCGTCAGCGCATCGCCATTGCCCGGGCCTTACTGAAGAATGCCCCGGTACTTATTCTGGATGAAGCCACTTCGGCGCTGGATACGGAATCGGAACGTGCTATTCAGCAGGCCCTGGACACATTGATGCGCAATCGCACCACCCTGGTGATCGCACACCGTTTATCCACGGTGGAAAAGGCTGATCAGATCCTGGTCCTCGACCAGGGCAGGATCGTTGAATCCGGCACCCATGAACAATTGATGGGGCAGAATGGACACTATGCAGCACTCTATCGTATGCAATTTCATGATGCGGGCGCAAAGTAGTCATGGGGTGGCAACCACAACTGGCATTACAGAGACTCTGGTATCAACGCAGCCCATGGATCCTGCTGTTGCTCCCGCTAAGTGGTCTTTTCTGTCTGCTGGTATGGCTGCGGCGTAAAGGCTATGCCCTGGGTGTATTTCCCAGTTATGCCCTTGATGTTCCGGTGCTGGTGGTAGGCAATATAACCGTTGGCGGCACCGGCAAAACCCCCTTGGTTGCCTGGATTGCCGAGTATCTGCAAACCCTGGGATATCAGCCGGGCATCGTTTCCCGCGGCTATGGAGGAAAGGCGCAACACTGGCCGCAGCAGGTGCGGCCGGACAGTGATCCCGTCATGGTCGGTGATGAAGCCGTATTACTCGCCAGGCAATGCCATTGCCCCATGGCCGTGGGGCCGGATCGGGTTGCCACCGCTCAATCCCTGGTGGAG
>CBDUNQ010000230.1:0-4567 GCA_965368625.1 uncultured Gammaproteobacteria bacterium | reverse complement strand
GTTTCGCACTGGCCATGCCAAAGCTACTGAAATCCCGCACACATTCCAGAAACTCACGTTGCGCGGCACGGAAAAACAGGGGGGAGATATTCACCGTTACCTGGTCCATGCCATCGGCCCAATCCTGATAGCGCAGGCTTGGCGCCATGCCCTGGGACAATTCGGTGAATACCCGGTGGGCGGCGGCACCACTCACATGAAACGGATAGGTGGTCATGCGTGCTTCCACGGGGTCCAGGTCCCGCAGTACGGCATCGTGCTTCCAGTCCGGGGGATCCGAGGATAGCGCTGCCTCGGTGCGCAACAGGGGTGAGCGCTTCACCAGGATGGAAAAACTCAGGTCCTTATGTCCCTGACGGCGGAATTCCACACGGCCATAATGGGGTATTTCATGGCGCAGAAAGCAGGACATACCTTCGGCGCCAGCTTCCCAGCGGGCTTCATGCAGCCGCGCCTGATACACCTGTTGCGAGGCAACTGCCTGTCCTGCCGGCAAAAATGCAGCAATTGACGCCAATAATGCGCCCAGATTTCCAGTAATTCGATACCGCATGCGAGGCCTTTGAATAGCCGTTTCCCTGGCAGTAACTTCGACCCCGCACAGGGAAAACTTTAATTGCCCCTTGGGTTGTACGGCAGGTCTGCTACCATGCGCCGATGGATGTTTCGACCCTGATTTCCCCTCTCAATGATGCCCAGCGTGATGCGGTAACCGCCCCCCAGACCCCCTTGCTGGTACTGGCCGGTGCGGGCAGCGGCAAGACCCGCGTACTGGTGCACCGCATGGCCTGGCTGATCCAGGTGGAAAACCTTTCGCCCTTCGGCATTCTGGCAGTGACCTTCACCAACAAGGCGGCCGGGGAAATGCGCAAACGCACCGAGCAACTGGTGGGTATCCCCACCGGTGGCATGTGGGTGGGCACCTTTCACGGCCTGGCCCACCGTTTGCTGCGCGCCCACCACGAAGAAGCCCGCCTGCCCCGCGACTTCCAGATTCTTGATGCCGACGACCAATACCGCATCATCCGCCGGGTGATGAAGGCCATGGATATCGATGAAGCCCGTTGCCCGCCACGCCCCGTGCAGTGGTATATCAATGCCCGTAAGGATGAAGGCCAGCGCCCGCAACATATCGATCCCCGGGGCGACCCCATCGGCAGGCAGCACCTGGCGATCTATCAGGCCTATGAAGACCTGTGCCAACGCTCCGGACTGGTGGATTTTGCCGAGCTGCTGTTGCGCGCCCATGAACTGTGGCTGCATCAGCCACAATTGCTGGCCCATTACCAGCAGCGCTTCCAGCATATACTGGTTGATGAGTTTCAGGATACCAACCAGATCCAGTATGCCTGGCTGCGCTTGCTGGCCGGCAAGGAAGGCCGCATCACCATCGTCGGTGATGATGATCAGTCCATTTACGGCTGGCGCGGCGCCCAGGTGGAAAATCTGACGCGTTTTCAGAAGGATTTTCCCAATACCCGCCTGATTCGCCTGGAACAGAATTACCGTTCCACAGCGGCCATCCTCAAGGCGGCCAATGCCCTCATTGCCCATAATGCCGACCGCATGGGCAAGAACCTCTGGACCGATGGCCAGGAGGGCGACGCCATACAACTGTACACCGCGTATAACGAACAGGATGAAGCCCGATATGTCATCGAACGTATTCAGCAGTGGGTGGAACACGGGGGGCAACGCAGTGAAACGGCCATTCTGTATCGCTCCAATGCCCAGTCCCGTGTATTTGAAGAACGCCTGATCCAGGCCGGCATACCCTATCGCGTGTATGGCGGCCTGCGTTTCTTCGAGCGGGCGGAAATCAAGGATGCCCTGGCTTATCTTCGCCTCTGTAATCTGCGCGCCGATGATGCCTCCTTTGAACGGGTATGCAATCAACCCCCGCGGGGCATCGGCGAACGCACCCTGGCACTGGTTCGCCAGCAGGCCAAAGCGGAAAATCACACCCTGTGGGAAGCGGCCCGCACCCTCGTCCAGGGTAACCAGCTGACGCCCAGGGCACGCAATGCCTTGCGGGGCTTCCTTGATGCCATTGACCAGATGGCAGACGGCATCGACAAGCTGGACCTGGCGGAGCAGGTGGAAGCCGTGATCGATGCCAGCACCCTCAAGGAACATTACGCCAAGGAAAAAGGCGAGAAAGGCGAGGCACGGGTTGAAAACCTCGAGGAACTGGCCAATGCCGCCCGCGGTTATGAACCGCAAATGGAAGGGGAGCTCAGTCCGCTTTCTGATTTCCTCGCCCATGCCGCACTGGAAGCGGGCGAAGGCCAGGCCGAAGCCTGGGAGGATTGCGTACAATTGATGACCCTGCATTCCGCCAAGGGCCTGGAGTTCCCACTGGTATTCCTGGCCGGCATGGAGGAAGGCCTGTTCCCGCACCAGCGCTCCGTGGAGGAAGTGGGTCGCCTGGAAGAAGAGCGACGTCTTTGCTATGTAGGTATCACGCGTGCCGAACAACAACTGGTACTCAGTTGCGCTGAACGACGACGCCTGCATGGCAAGGAAAGCTACAGCGTGGCTTCGCGCTTCATTCGGGAAATCCCTCCCGAGTTACTGGACGAAGTCCGACCCCGGGTACAGGTGAGCCGCCCCTACTATAGCGATCAATCCAGTCCGCATTCCCCATCGGGCTTCAGCGGGCGCGAGGTACCTGAGGGCTTCCATCTGGGCCAGCGGGTTCGCCATGGCAAATTCGGTGATGGCGTGGTATTGAATTACGAGGGGCAGGGCAGTCATGCCCGCGTACAGGTGAATTTTGAGAGCGCCGGCGCCAAATGGCTGGTGGTTTCCTACGCCAATCTGGAGCGGGTGCTGTAAGGCATCCACCCGCTGAAACGAGACCGCCGTTTACCATTGCTGCACCAGACTTCCTGAATAGGGAATGCGTGCGATATTCAACAAGGCTTCCCGCGGCTTGCCCAGGAAATTCCCCTGGGCGAAATCCACGCCGATATCCCGCAGCAATTCCAGCGACTCCCGGTTTTCCACATACTCGGCAATGGTCACCTTACCCAGGGCATGAGCCACTTCATTCATGGATTTCACCATGGCCTGGTCCACCGCGCTTTGCGCCATGTTTTGCACAAAGCTGCCATCGATCTTGAGTTTATCCACCGGCAGGTGCTTCAGATAGGCGAATGAAGAAAAACCGGAACCGAAATCATCCAGCGCAAACTGACAACCGATTTCTTTCAAAGCACTGATGAATTTTTCCGCGGCCGTGAGATTGGCGATGGCGGCAGTTTCCGTGATCTCAAAGGTCAGATGACCCGGTTTCAACCCGGTATCCAGCAACAGTTTCTGAATCATGGGCAGCAAAGCATCATCTTCAAAGGCTTTACCCGATAAATTAATGGAAAACCGCACTTCATCATTATCCAGGTGCAAACGCGCCAATTGCTGCATGGCATGGGTCACGATCCAGCGATCCACACTGTGTATCAGGCCGAAGCGTTCCGCTGCCGGCATGAAACCACCCGGAAGAATCACTTCCCCATCATCGCATTTCATGCGCACCAGCACTTCATAATCCTGCACATTCCCCTGATGAATGCTGACAATGGGCTGATATACCAGCTGGAAACGATCCTGTTCCAGCATTTCACGCACTCGCGCCGCCCAACCCATATCTTCCGCCATGCCGGCCTTATTGGTGTCATCGGGGTCAAACAGATTGATCCGGTTACGCCCCTGGGACTTGGCCAGGTTACAGGCGATATCCGCATGGGACAGGGCTTCTTCCGCAGTACGCACCGAATTATCAATAATCATGGCGCCGATACTGCAACTCACATTGAAGGCCTTGCCGGCCTCCAGAAACTTGAATTCTTCCAGCAGACTGCGGAAATGATCCGCCACGGTCATTACATTCATGGGATCGATGTTGTACAGCAACAGGGTAAATTCATCGCCACCAAAGCGGGCCAGCAAATCACCTTCGCGCACATGGCCACTCAACAGCTTGGTGATATCAATAAGCAAGCGGTCACCTGCCGCATGCCCGAGGGTATCGTTGATGTATTTGAACTGGTCCAGATCAATATAAAACAGGGCACAGGTGGCACCATTACGCGCCACCCGCGCCACGGTGCGTTCCAACTCCTGCTGAAAATAATGCCGGTTGAACAAGCCTGTCAGGGAATCATGCTCGGCATGAAAGGCCAGCTTTTGCTGAAACGCCTTTTGATCGGTGATATCCCGCGCGGTACCGCTTACCCGCTCCACTTCCCCGGCTTCATTGAGATGCACCTTGGCATTGAAACTCAAATAGTGAGACTCCCCCATGCAATCGGTATGCACCGTTTCATACTGTTGCAATTCATTGCTCTGTAGCAACCGTACAAAGGCGTTACGATCCTGGTCGATGCACTCCGGCGCATTGAATTCGGAAATATGGCGCCCAAGCATTTCCTTGGGATCATAGCCATAGATGGTTTTACAGGCACGGTTCAGGTAGGTCCAGTTACCCTGTGCATCGGTACTCCATACCAGGTCATGGGCGGTTTCCACCAGATCGCGATAACGTGCCTCGGCATGCAGTAACTGG
>CBDUNQ010000229.1:0-4574 GCA_965368625.1 uncultured Gammaproteobacteria bacterium | reverse complement strand
TTCTTCACACAAGGCATCCAGGATAATGGCATGGGCGCCTTCTTCCAGGCAGCCCACCAGGTGGGCTGGGCTGGCGCACTGGTACAACCCGATGCTGAGTGCCGGATAACCCGAGGGGAAATTGGATTTCATCAGATAGTCAATGGCTTGCCATCCACTTTGGTCTGCACCATAGGGAGATCCAAGGCCGATGATCTGCAAACGCCTAGACATCGTAATACCAGCCGGAGCCATTCACCCCATGGCTCAAAAAGTAAAATGGTAAAAAAAACCCAAACCAATGGACTATCATTCACTTAACTCCCACTGGTATTCAAGTGTATTCCATGCGTTGGAATGATTGGGTGAATATGCGTTTTGTTGTAAACTATACCAACACGAATAAACCCAATCGATGGCAGGCTGCACATCGAATACTAATAACCTGAAGATGTAACAATGAAAATTTTAATTGCCGATGACCATGCCCTGGCCCGAGAAGGCATGGCGCAATTGCTCCTCTCCTTCCAGAACAATCACAGCATACTTGAAACCGACACCTACGCGGGGACGCGGGAGTGCCTGACCCAGCACGATGATCTTGACCTGATACTCATTGACTTGATGATGCCGGGCGAGGCGCCGGCCGAAGAGTTGCGGAAAATTCGCAACCTGGCCCCCGCCATCCCGCTGATCGTGGTATCTGCCAGTGAAAACATCAATATCATCAACCAGGTGCTGGAAGTGGGCATTCAGGGTTTTCTGCCCAAGACTTCCAGCCGTGCCGTGATTCGCAGCGCCATCAACCTGGTGCTGTCCGGTGGTAAATACATTCCACCGGAAATCCTCAATGCCAAGGCGGACCAGGAGCCAATACCCACGGAAAATGTGCCCAGTGATGCCGACCTTGAGCAATTGACCGAACGTCAACGGGATGTCCTTTGTCTGTTGGCCAATGGCTTGAGTAACAAGGATATTGCCCGCACCCTGGAGATTGCCGAACCCACGGTGCGAAGTCATATTGCCAGCATCTTTCGCATCCTTGGGGTACGCAACCGCACTCATGCCAGTCGCATTGCGCTGGATCGGGGCATTATTTAGTGGAGCTTTTAGGGGAGCTTCGTATCCTGCCTGAGGGTGCGTAACTCGTGTTCCATCAGGGCGCGCAACTGGGCGGTCTTCACCGGTTTGTGAAGCACTCGAAAACCACTGGCCTGCAATTCCGCAAGGCGATCTGCTGCCGTATCGCCGGTAACAATAATGGCAGGCACCGGTTTACCGATTTCTTCCAGAATCCGCTCCACGAGCTGACTACCGGTGAGCCGGCCAGGTAGACGATAATCGGAAATAATCAGGTCCGGCGCCTCTTCCAGGGTATCGAGCAAGCCATCCACCTGCTCCTGACCATCGGCCAGATGTACCCGGCAACCCCAAGCCAACAGCAATTTTTCCATACCCATGAGTACCGGCAGATCGTCATCAATGACCCAGACCTGCTTGCCTTCCAGTGAACCATCCCCTACTAATACATCCTCTACATCGGCAGGCCGCACTTGTGACGCATCGCCTTTTTCCAACGTAAGGCTGAACACCGAACCCTTGCCCGGCATGGATTTCACGGATACTTCACTTCCCAGCAGCCGGGAAATACGTTTCACGATACTCAAGCCAAGCCCGACTCCCTTATCGCGATTCCGTTCTTCATTACCCAACTGGTGAAATTCAAAAAAGATTTTGTCGAGCATGGCTTCGGGAATCCCAATTCCCGTATCCCACACCTCCAGACGAAAGCCATTGTCCTGACGGCGCAATCCAAGCAACACCCCGCCACTACGCGTGTAGCGAATTGCATTGGCAAGTAAATTACGCAACACCTGCCCCAACAGAAAGGGATCACTGTAGATGATTTCCGGCGAGATTCGCACACGGAAATCCAGGCCCTGTTTTACCGCCAGGGGTGCAAATTCTTCCTGCATCTGACGCAATACCCCTGCCAACGGGCAGTGCACTTTTTTTGCGGTAACCACACCGGCATCCAGGCGCGCCACATCGAGAATATTATCGAGCAGTTTACGCATTTCATCGATGGAGCTACTGAGGTTTTGAATGGTTTTACGCTGCGCGTCATTCTCGGCATTGGCTTCCAGATCGGAAATAAACAACACCTGGGCATGCAAAGGCTGCCGCAAATCATGACTCGCTGCGGCCATGAAGCGGGATTTGTCACGGCTGGATTTTTCAGCACGGTTTTTTTCTTCGATAAGCCGCTTGCTGATTTCCTGATTGATGAACTTCAGCTCCAGGGCGGAAGTGTACATTTTATAATTACTGGCATGAAAGCCGATGAGCAGCAGGATATGAACAAATCCGGCAATCCCAATCCCCCGATGCAAAAGGTCATCTTCCTGTAACACGCGGATACAGAAGGGGATCAGCAAGGGGATGATATAAAGGTAATAAATGGAGCGGTGCGCATTCAATGCCAGGGTGGTAAGTGCCGCGATGCCGAACAGCCAGATCGCCAGGAGTAACTGATGAACCAGGCTTTCCGGTGTATAAAACACCACCCCGGTGATACCCCATACCGTGCCACAACTGAAAACCAGCACATGCAGCAAGAAAGTCCAGCGAAATTGGACCAGCTCTTCATCCTTCAAGCGCACATAAAAACCGTAAAGCACTATACAGGCCACGAAATTCAGTGCTAATGACGCCACACCCCATAACACAAGTTGCCCATGGTCCACTGCATCCCACAACAACAGGATCACGATGAGTGTTCCCAAGGATGCGCCCAGGGCTTGCACGGGCAACTGCCTGAATATTGTTCGCTTTTGTTCGGTGAGGATGTTGTGTTGTATATCCGGGCGCAAGGGAACCCCACCACCGGAAAATGGCCATCCTCTAGAACCGCGGAGAAAACCACGGGATAACCATGAATAAATGCCTTGCATGGAATTTCATCACATTTTGAAATGACCGGAATAACAAAAAGCACGCGCCACTGCAAGCGCTGGAGTGAAATCACGGCATGACGGGCAGTCTACGGTATCAGGAAATACCCATTTACTATTTTCTTATGGGTAAACGTTCAGATGCAAAAAATGGGTCGCACAGGAAATACAGGGGTCATAGTTGCGGATTACCGTTTCTCCATGCAGGCGCAGCGCTTCTTCCGGTTGATCCAGGCCAAAGGACTCCAGTGAAGCTTTCAGATCCTGTTCCATACGCGCCTGATTCTGACTGGTGGGAGGAACGATCTTTGCTGTCTGGATCAAGCCCTGATCATCCACCGTATAACGATGCCATAACAAACCGCGAGGCGCCTCGGTACAGCCAAACCCCTGCCCTGCACGCACATTCACCGCCTGTGCCGCCTGCCTGAAGACGGGTGGTGATGACAACAAATCATTGGCTTCCAGCAGCGCAGCGTGCAGCTCCAGGGCACGTGCCAGCAAACTGTGGAACATATTCCGGCTCGGCAGTGGTAGCGCTATGGCTTCCAGCAGACTTCGGGTCCGGGGCGGCAAGCGGTGATGATTGAGATTCAGTCTGGCCAGTGGACCTACCAGGTATACCTGCCCCTCCAGATGAGAGTACAAGGCGGTTGAATGGGCAATGTGGGATTCTTGAAAATGCGCCTCATACTCCTGGCGGGGACCACGGAAACCGCCACTGGAATGAATGTCTCCTGCATAAATGGCGTATTCATTATCATTGCGCAGGGCTACACTGGTAAACAGCTGTTCGTCATCGGGCAGGGTCAGGGATGCGCACCAGTGCACCAACTGTTCTGCATCGATAATGGCCGGCTCCAACCGTGCCAACAGGTCTTCCACGCTGTCCGCCGACGGGGCATGGTGAAAGCCTCCCACGCAAACCCCCACAGGATGCACCGAGCGTCCGCCAAACAGCGCAATCAAATCATTGCCCAGTGCCTGCAGACGCAAACCACGACGCACCTCATCCGCATGATCCACGGCCACCTCCACCACGGAACGGCACTGCAGAAAATCGGGCAAGGCCAGCAAGTGGATATGCAAGGCATGGCTCTGTATCCATTCGCCACAGTACATTACCCGGCGCATGGCCGTCACCCAGGGGTCCGGGGAAATAGCGAATATATCTTCCAGCGCCTGCACGGCCGTCATCTGATAGGCTACTGGACAAATACCGCAAATGCGCGCCACCAGGTCCGGTACCTCAGTGTAGTGGCGGCCTTCCAGCATTTTTTCAAAATAACGCGGCGGCTCAAAGATCCGCAATTGCAGGGATTCGATTACGCCGTTTTCAATCCTGAGGTCCAGGGCCCCCTCACCCTCCACCCGGGTGAGTACCGGCACCTGAATGGCAATGCTGCGTTTTTCCGTCATGACCGCTCCTTCCACAACTGGCCTTCCTGTTCGAAAGGCGGCGCATGATTACTGATGAAGTGAAAGCGCCGGCTGATGTCAGCAGGTAGCAGACCAAGCCCCTGAAAACGGTACGCCAGCGCATGGGTATTGCTGTTTTCCGCCGGACCAAAGCAGGCATAGCAGTCGCGCCCGAAGGCCGGACAAAGGGCACCGCAGCCGGTACCGGTTACCGGCCCCATA
>CBDUNQ010000228.1:0-4580 GCA_965368625.1 uncultured Gammaproteobacteria bacterium | reverse complement strand
GCTTTCCCCTATGTCAATCCACTCAAATGTCGTGCAATAAGGGAAATTTCCTCGTCACTGTATCCCTTGGCGTGGCGATTCATGACGGTAGCCAAGTGTTTATCCTGCTTGAAGGCCATGAGCTTGGCTTGCAAGCTGGCTTCCGGTATTCCATAGATGGATGGAATAGCGCCATGGGACTGGCCATCGGTGCCGTGACAGGCAAAGCAGGTGGAACTGAGAATTTCACCCCGGCTGATTTCTACTGCCAGCGTGGAATCAATGGCCAGCAAACCACCACTCGTGAAGAGCAAGACACGGATGATCTGGCGTGTGATCATAAAACCACCTCCATACCAGGACTGATGGTCACCTTACCGCTTTCCCTATCCCTGACTTGAGTATAGTTCCGTGGCTCCCATGGAAAAGGGGAAACCGGCAGCCGGGAATATTTTTTCCGCCATGTCATCTACACCAGGTGCTGTCTCATTGCACACCTATCCATGGCGTGAATGGATATTTTCATAACAAACAGGAGGATACCGAATGATCAAGCCTCAATTACGGGTTTCAACCATGACCACGCTGACCATCAGCATGAGCCTTGTACTGGCTACGGCCAGTCCGTCATTAGTTGCCAAGGAAAAAACCAGAATCAGCTATCAGGGGGAGTGCGCCACGCTACCCGCGAGCCGCAGTACCGAGTTCCATGGCAATCCCCAGCATGCCGAATTATTACTGGCCATGGCCGGCAACCAATGGGTGGTCTTCGATGAAGCCTTGCGGCGTTTCAATGAAACACGGGGGCTCAATTCGACGATACCAGTGCATCAGGCCAGCTACACGCTCGATGAATTACGGGATGCTTCCCGCAGTGATTATTATGTGCAACTCATCCCCCCCGGCACCCTGCGTGATCAGATCAAAAGTGGCTGCCTGCTACTGGGGAATGTGGATGAAAATGACCCGGAACGGAATTTCCTTCCACTGAATATACAGGTGGAATTCGATGTATTCGCCAGCACCAATTACAACCTGATGCGCGATCTGGCGGCACATGGGTTTGTCTCCGAAGCCAAGCCCTATATCAAGAATAAACTCGACCTGTTGGTCACCGAGGGAAACCCCCATCGCATTGGCATACCGGGAACCAATAACAGTGGCTTGGCGGATACGGGTAATGACAGCTATGATCGTGTATTCGATGTGGTTATGGATTTACTCGACCCCACTGTTCCGGTATCCCAGGTGGATCACATCAATGAAGGGATACATCGTGGTATCAATGCCATGTACCAACGTATGGACCAATATCTACGCGACCAGGACCCTTCACCGGATGGGATCTATGCATCTGCCCTGGATAAGGCCCTGGCAACGGTAGCCACCCCGCAGCTACCCGATTCACCCGGACATGTGCGCCCGCAGGAAGAGGATATCAGCACCAATTTCACCTTGAGTGAAAACAGCAACTGTCACTATACCGAGGGACCCTACGCAGGAAAACTCCGTTTCTGTGAGTTTGCCGTACTCAACAAGAACAATACCCATGAAACCAGGGTTCACCATGTGGAAACCCCGGAACGGGTACGGAACGGGAACGTCTTTACCGGCCCCCTGTGGATCACCGAAGTGGTCTATGCCCAGAACTCCCCCAACCCGGTGGCGGTGGAAGGAGTCAATATTGCCGGCTTCGACCCCGATGAAGTGGTCAATCAGCCGGTAAGCTATTCAATCGCTATCCTCAACAATGCCCGCAATAAAAAGCTGGCCAATGATTTTGTCCATTGGATCCGCAGCCCTGCCGGTCAGCAAGTCTATACCAGTGGCGGTTTCATCGGCCTCAGTGCTGAAGAACTGGCGGCAGGCGAATGTTACGATGGCGCGGGAAATACCCAAGCCCGAGTGAATAATCGCTGTAAATAGCCACTCTCATCTTTATAATTTTCACCACTCAGGGCAGGGACGCCCTCTTTCTTTTCCAGCCATACAAATACCTTTCTATCGGTAGCGAAATTACCCCCATCTCAACCGGTTTGTGGATAATGCAGACTGGTATCCACAGGATCGTGACACTGCAAGCCATGCCCGAACTCACACATGTTTTTGACGCAAACCACGATAATTTTCAGACATTGGCCGTGGAAAATTCCCACAAGGGTCTGGTACTGGTCAACTTCTGGACACCCGGCGTGGGACCCTGTCTCAAGCTCTGGGAAGCCCTTGAAGCACTGGTTGAGGAATACCAGGGGCGCTTCCTGCTGGTGAATGTGAATACGGAGTCGCAACGCCAACTGGTACGTGACAATGGCATTACCAGCGTACCCACGGTAAAACTCTACCAGCGGGGTAAGGTAGTGGATTCCATACATGGCGCTCAATCGGCCAATGCCCTGCGCCAGGTCCTCAATCAAT
Source organism: uncultured Gammaproteobacteria bacterium (assembly GCA_965368625.1). Taxonomy (GTDB): domain Bacteria; phylum Pseudomonadota; class Gammaproteobacteria; order DSM-19610; family DSM-19610; genus JAIVHA01. Next base: position 2,186 of record CBDUNQ010000228.1, on the reverse strand, counting down.
ATATTCCCAGTCTGCAGGCACAGGAAAAAGTGGCGGCCATTCGCGCCTATCAGCAGGGAGAAGTTGACTCGGCTCTGAAGATTCTGGCTGAAGCCTGTATGAAAAATCCCGACAATCGCGAACTTCATGCCACCGCCATGAAATTACTGTTGCGTGAGCAGCGACTTGATGACCTGATGCAATACCATGCCGTACTACCCGACAAAGTACGTCAACACAATGAAATCCTTGTCCTGGTCAGTCATGGCCGTATATTACAGATGGCACAGGAGGCACCCGCCAGGGAAACCCTGGATGCGCATCTGCAGCAGCATCCCGATGATCTGGAAGCCGCCATGCAACGCGGTGCCCAGGCGCTGGTGGATAATGACACCGGTCTTGCGCTGGAATATTTCTTCTACGTTTTCCAGCAGAATCGCCAGTTCCAGGATGGATTTTCCCAGCAGGCACTACTGGCGGTGTTTTCATTACTGGGCCATGGACATGAGTTGACCCGGGAATTTCAACAACGTATGCGCGACGTGTTGCATTGACCGGAGTATCGGCTGAAAAGAATTCCCAGGGTGGTGAATCCTTTTCTCCACAGCGCCGGGCCGGCCCCGCTCACACCATTCCCCCAGGTGGTAATGACGCTTTCCTACACAAGAAGGTGAAAGTAGGAATCCGCAATTCCCTGGGGTTACAATACGGGTAACGAAAACAAGGGAATCCTTTTCCATGCTGCTACTGATCATTTATGTATTGATCGCTCTTGGCTTTTCCTTTCTGTGCTCTATCGCCGAAGCGGTGATTCTCAGCGTCACGACGCCACATATCAGTCTGCTGAAAAAAGAAGGCAAGCGCAGCGGTAAACTTCTCGCTTCCCTGAAAGCGGATATCAACAGTCCACTGGCCGCGATTCTCACCCTCAATACCATTGCCCACACCGTGGGAGCGGCTGGTGCCGGTGCCCAGGCTGCACAGGTGTTTGGTAATGCCTATCTTGGTGTTGCCTCAGGGGTATTGACGCTACTGATCCTGATCTTTTCCGAAATCATTCCCAAAACCCTGGGGGCACATTACTGGCGAGAGTTGGCACCGGCCACTGCCTATGCCCTGCGCGCCTTGATCTGGCTACTGTATCCCTTTGTACTGCTATCCCGCAGCCTGACCCGTGGTATGACCGAAGGACCCGGCCTGATGGGTTTCAACCGCGAGGAATTTGCCGCCATGGCCGAGCTCAGCGCCCGTGAAGGTCACCTGGATTCCCGTGAAACCGGTATCGTGAAAAGCCTGCTGAAGTTTCATGAAACCAGCGTTGCGCAAGCCATGACGCCTCGCACGGTGATCTTTTCACTACCGGAATCCCTGAAAGTGGAAGAATTCTTTTTTAAATACGGCAGTGAGCGCTATTCCCGTATTCCCCTGTATCAGGGCAGGCCGGAACAGCTACATGGCTTTGTACTGCGCAGCGATCTGTTGCTGGCTCAGGCACGCGGCAACCGTGATTCGCTGCTTTCCAACTATCGCCGTGAATTACCGGTCATTCCACAAACCAGCAGCCTTTCACAAGCCTTCGATCAATTCATGCAGCAGCGGGCCCACATCATGATGGTGGTGGATGAGTATGGCAATGTGCAGGGGTTGATCACTCTGGAGGATATTCTCGAAACCCTGCTTGGCATGGAAATCATCGATGAAAGTGACACCACCACAGACATGCAGCAACTGGCCCGCCGAATGTGGCGCAAGCGTGCCCGGGATATGGGGATTACGCTCGACGAATAAGTGCCATCCGGGTTCGCCAGCGGCGCTTGCTTGTACAGGGTGCCCGATGCATCGGGGCTTAATTTACCGTCAAAGCGGCCGCTAACCCGTACACATCGTCAACAATCCGCTGCAAGGTAGTAACTCCATGTATTTTGATGCATTTACACTCAGTCTTTCCCTCTATGCCCTGATTACCCTGGTTTCCGTAAGCTGGTTTGCCCTCAAGGGGGAGAGAACCCCCTGCACACTGTCTGTGCGGCGCAAGGATTGACCTGCTTTCCGGTGGTGGTGAACGACCCTCGCCACCCACTCTGACCTTAAAAATTCTCCAGGCTACGAATCGGGACAAGGCCCCTGCCTTGTCCCGTATCCTGTTGTGCTTTTCCCGTATCGTACGATAACAAACTGATTCCATCCTGCTGGCCTCAGGGCTGCCA
>CBDUNQ010000227.1:0-4602 GCA_965368625.1 uncultured Gammaproteobacteria bacterium | reverse complement strand
AGCAGACGCTCGGGGGTAAAGGGCTGGCGCTGATGATCGAGCAAATCAAAGGCCGGCACCGCCTGGGGAGGGCTAAGCCAGGTACCCGCTTGCAGTTCCAGGGGTTCCGGTTCGGGTGTTAAGAACCGGTACCCACCCCAGACGATGGCGCCAATAAGCAGCCCCAGTACGAGCCAGAGCAGGTCGGAGCGCCCTTTCGCGGGCGAATGCGGATGTGTGTCGGTATTCATGCCGGCATATTATTCCATAGCGTAGCCGGTATGTCCCCCGGGATTGTGGGTTTGTGTGCATACCTTCCAGGCTGCGCTTTGTTTATCATAGGGGGCTTCGACCGGTTACCGACAGAGTGTTTCTATGGACCCCTACCTCCAGGCGCAACAGAGCCTGCATACCATTCGCGATTTTATCCGCTGGGGGGCGAGTCGCTTTATCGAGGCGGAACTGGTGTTTGGCCATGGCACTGATAATGCCTTTGATGAAGCCGTGGTGTTACTCCGTCATGCCCTGTTTTTACCTGATGAAGTCCCCTCGGGCTATTTTGAGGCGGCGCTCACGGAGAGTGAAAAGCAAGCGCTATTGGCCTTGTACCGGCGGCGCATTGAAGAACGCATACCGGCCGCGTATCTGACCGGCCGCGCCTGGTTTGCGGGATTGCCATTTCGGGTGGATGAGCGTGTGTTGGTACCACGCTCTCCCATTGCGGAATTGATTGAAGTGGGTTTTGCCCCCTGGGTGGAGGCTGATTCGGTCACCCGGGTACTGGATCTGTGTACCGGCAGCGGTTGTATTGCCATTGCCTGCGCCCATGCCTTTCCCGAGGCACAGGTGGATGCCACGGAACTTTCCGCCGATGCCCTGGCGGTGGCACAGCGCAACCGGGAAATGCATGACCTGGAAACGCGGCTGCAGCTTTATCAAGGGGACTTGTTCGGCCCAGTGGCGGGCAGGGTGTATGACTTGATTGTCAGTAATCCTCCCTACGTGGATGCACAAGACATGGCGGGCCTGCCCGGTGAATTCCGGCATGAGCCGGAAATGGGCCTGGCGGCCGGGGAAGATGGGCTGGATATCGTGACCCGCATCCTGGCGCAGGCGGCGCAACACCTGAGTAGCCAGGGGGTGTTGGTGGTGGAAGTGGGCAACAGCATGCCTGCTCTGGCACAACGCTTTCCCCATGTCCCCTTTCTGTGGCTGGATTTCGAGCGCGGAGGGGATGGGGTGTTCCTGTTGCAGGCGGGTCAGCTCCGTGAGCATCAGGCCAGTTTCGATCAGGCCTGTGCCGGTATGCCGGTGGCCAACCATGAACGCTGAGTGGGGTTGAGTACCCTTTACTGATCACCCAATACAAGAGGAAGCCGATGGATAGTCGCCCCAAAACTGCAGAAGAATTCGTGAACCTGGTGGATCAGGCCCTGTTTGAGCTGGAAGATCTGCGGATGTCCATGGAATACGATATGGATTCCCTGGGAGGCGCCGCCACCTTTCTCGAGCAACTGGAGGGAGAGGTACAGCGCTTGCGCAACGCCATGGCCGATGGCAGCTATCGCTTTGGCAAAGAGGATTTACCCTTCATGAAGCTGGTGGATGCCCAGGATGACAGCCTGCTACCCTTTAAATATCTGTTTGCCACCATTAACCGTACCCACAAGCTGGGATTGAATGTGGATGAAAATTGACATGTATCAAGGTTAGCGAATCCGTGGCCCGTTACCCTTGCGCCACATCATTACGAGAACCCTATGGATACTCGACTGCAATTTGAAGCTGATCTGATTCGCCGCTATGACGTGGCGGGACCGCGTTATACCTCCTATCCCACCGCTGCGGATTTCTATGAGGGAATCGCGCCCGAACAATATGCCCAGTGGGCGCGCGTCAGTAATGAAGGGAGCAAACCACTATCCCTGTATTTTCATATTCCCTTTTGCGCACGGGTGTGCTTTTACTGTGCCTGCAATAAGGTGGTCACCAAGGATCGCAGTCGTGCCGAGCCCTATCTGCAACGACTGTTTCGCGAAATTGCCCTGCAAGGGGCCCTGTATGATTCCCATCGCCCGGTAGAGCAATTGCACTGGGGCGGTGGTACGCCCACCTTTCTTTCCACGGATCAGATGCGCGAGCTGATGCGGGTCACGGGTGAGCACTTCCACTTGCTGGATAACGATGCCGGGGAATACTCCATTGAAATCGATCCCCGGGAAGTGCAGGACGATACCATTGCGGCATTGCGGGCCATGGGTTTTAACCGCCTGAGCCTCGGGGTGCAGGATTTTGATCCCCAGGTGCAAAAAGCGGTCAATCGCATTCAATCCGAGGCACTCACCTTTGGGGTGATGCAGCAGGCCCGCGAACAGGGGTTTCGTTCCATCAGTCTTGATCTTATCTATGGCCTGCCGTTCCAGAATGCAGACCGCTTCGCGGCTACTGTAGACAAGGTGCTGGCGGCACAACCGGACCGGCTTTCGGTGTTTAACTACGCCCATATGCCCACACGCTTCAAGCCACAGCGGCGCATCAATGAAGCCGATCTGCCTTCTCCCGACGAAAAGCTGGCCATTCTGCAACAGACCACGGAGCAATTGCTGGCCGCCGGTTATGTCTATATTGGCATGGATCATTTCGCCCTGCCCAATGATGAATTGGCCCTGGCGCAACAGCAGGGTAGTCTGTATCGCAATTTTCAGGGGTATTCCACCCATGCCGATTGCGACCTGGTGGCCATGGGCGTGACCTCCATTGGTAAGGTGGGCGATAGCTATGTGCAGAATCAGCGGGATCTGGAGACCTACTATGGGGATCTGGATGCCGGGCGCCTGCCGGTGTTCCGTGGTTTTGCACTGCACCAGGACGATCGCCTGCGACGGCAAGTCATCAATGAATTGATATGCCACTTCCGCCTTTCCTTCGCCGCCATCGAAAATGCCTTTTGCATTGACTTTACTGAATATTTTTCTCAGGAATTGCGCGAGCTGTCACAGATGCAAGCCGATGGCCTGCTGCAGATGGAAGGGGGAAGAATACAGGTCTTGCCAGCGGGTCGCTTACTGATCCGCAATATCTGTATGGTGTTTGATCGCTATTTGCGCGAACGCCAGCACGGTCAGACCTTTTCGCGGGTGATCTGACGCCGCTGGCGTTCGCCGGTTTTAACTACTTGTGACGATAGATGAGACCTGGCTCCACCAGTAATTCATTCTGACTGAGTTGGTCCAGAGGATATCCATCGTCCAGGTACTGTGCGATCCGATCAAAGATGTAGGCTTCATTCTGCACTTCAATGGTTTCAAAGATCGGCTTGCCCATGTACTGCCCAATGGATGACTTGGCTAGGCTTCGTTGACTCACGTACTTCCCCCTTGCTTTGGGTATTCGGTTACGGCGGTACTGCTTGAAAGGCTAGCGGCGATCCAGGTGCGGGCTTTAGGGGTAATTCCATATCGGTCACCGGGGGGCAAACGTCTTCCCAGAAGCAGGTTTCGGTGATTCCGGAGAACCGCCATCCCCTTGGGAGTAGCCTGTTTTCAGGAGCTTTTCCCTTTCCCGGCCCGGCGAACAAGAAGACAAGACGAATACCGCGCAAGCCGCTACAATACGCGCCATGTCAGGAAACAGCTTCGGAAAATTATTCACGGTCACCGGTTTCGGTGAGAGTCATGGCCCTGCCCTGGGCTGTATCGTCGACGGTTGCCCTCCGGGGCTGGCCCTCTCCGCCGAGGATTTACAGCGCGACCTGGACCGGCGTAAGCCCGGAACCTCGCGCCATACCACGCAGCGGCGGGAAGGCGATGCCGTGGAAATCCTCTCGGGGGTCTTTGAGGGCGTTACCACCGGTACGCCCATCGGCCTGTTGATTCACAATACCGATCAACGCTCCAAGGATTACTCCAAGATCAAGGACCAGTTCCGTCCCGCCCATGCGGATTACACCTACCAGCAAAAATACGGGTTTCGCGATTACCGGGGTGGCGGTCGCTCTTCGGCGCGGGAAACCGCCATGCGGGTGGCGGCTGGCGGTATCGCCAAGAAATACCTGAAGGATTTGCTGGGCATTGAGATCCGCGGCTACCTGGCACAACTGGGTCCCTTGAAACTGGCGCTCAAGGACTGGACCGCGGTTGGGCAAAATCCCTTCTTTTCCCCGGATCCCGAGCGAGTACCCGAGCTGGAAGCCTATATGGATGCCTTGCGTAAGGAGGGAAATTCCATTGGTGCCCGCGTAAACGTCGTGGCCAGCGGGGTACCGCCCGGCTGGGGCGAACCCATCTATGATCGTCTGGATGCCGAAATCGCCCATGCCCTGATGAGTATCAATGCGGTCAAGGGCGTGGAAATGGGTGCCGGGTTCGCCTGCATTGAGCAAAAAGGGACCGAGCACCGGGATGAAATCACTCCGCAGGGATTTCTCAGCAATCAGGCCGGCGGGGTCTTGGGCGGGATTTCCTCGGGTCAGGATATTCTCGCCAGCATCGCCCTGAAACCCACCTCCAGCCTGCGCATTCCCGGCCGCTCGGTGGATGTTCATGGCGAACCCTGTGAAGTGATCACTACAGGCCGCCACGACCCCTGTGTTTGTCCGCGCGCCGTGCCCATTGCCGAGGCGAT
>CBDUNQ010000226.1:0-4603 GCA_965368625.1 uncultured Gammaproteobacteria bacterium | reverse complement strand
CACGCGGTATTCAAAATCGTGATTGAAACTGAACAGGGTGAGATCCAGCCCCGAGGCATTGTTTCTGTTTCTTCGCACCCGGGCACTGTATGGGGCTTCGGTTGACTGATAGCTGAAGGTCACCGCTTCGGCAGGATCACTGCCCGACTGGTTGATATTGCTACTGGCCACCACCGCGCCAGCGGCATTGATGATTTCCAGGGAGAGGTCCACTTTATTGCCAACACCATACTGATTCCAGTTGAGAAATACTGCTACCGTCCCGGAACTCCCCAGGAGTTCCAGGGTTTCATCGCCCGCGGAAAACTCATGCAGATTATCCCCATCGGTATCGAGCCAGGTACCACGCCAATGCTTGCGCGCCTGATTACCGGAAGAAATGGCCCAGAAAACACCATCCACATCCACCGACTCATTGAATAAATCATTCACCGGTCCGGTGTCGTCATAGTAACTGGCGATGGCCCAGGTGACGGAGTGATTGGCAATCTTGATATTATTGGTACGGATATAGTCCAGGGCATTTTGCAGATCCACCAGATCCGCCACCTTGATACAGTGCAGGCGTACACCGGGCGCCATATCCACTACATGTTCCGCGACCCCGGTACCATGGTTGGTATCGGTCTGCAATCCGGTATTGGTGAAGTCCACGGAAACCGTATCGGCGGGCAATTCACCCTGATTGATAGCGTTGGTCAGACCGGTAAAACCCAGGTCCACGACCCCTATACCCGGCCAATTGATAGCCATGGGCCGCAGTCAATTCAACACTCTCGGAAACCTGGTTGCCTGCACCCCAGGCCGGCACCGGCACCGGCCGCAATAACGGTTCATCGGGAAATTGTCCGATAAAATCACTCAGTCGTGACAGGGGAACCAATAGCCGCAGATAGTCCCTGGATTGGGCATCTACCTGTGCCCCGGTATTGCTCAGCTTTTGGGCAAAGCCTTTGCCGCGAAATGCCTGGCGCTTCATGACAATGGGTACCCGGGTCGTTCCCCCCTGTTCACGCAGGCGGATACCGAATCCGCGCGCCGTTGCACGGGCGTGCTCCAGACCCTTTTGGGTAAGGTGCTGACGAACCTGCTCCAGAATGGCATCGGCGGCGGAAAAGGCCAGTGGTGGGAACACCAGCAAACAATACAGCATGGCTGTGGTAGCGCACTTTTTTATCATTATGGAACTGCCGTGGCTTTTATGAACAACGCGTGATACCAGTCTATTACAGAGTGTGCGTGGCTGTACAGAAAGCGGGGCATCCTGACATTTCCAAGCGGCCGACCGGCTGCCTCAGCCAAGCAGATACGCCTGATTAATTTACTTTTTTACTTAAATTATCAATATATTATAGATATATATTAAAGTTATTTCACATAGATCAGGCCAGTGCGCCCGCCCCCGAGCAGGGCAGACAAAAATGGAAACAAGTACCAAGATTCCGGCGGCTTTCCACGTCGATGGTCTTGCCATGCAATTCCACAATACGCTTCACAATCGCCAACCCCAGGCCCGCATGCTGCCCTCCCCGGTGGCCATCTCCCGCCTGAAAAAAGCGCTCAAATACCCGCGGTATGTCCACTTCCGCAATGCCGCTTCCACTATCACTGACACTGAAACGCACCTGATTTCCTTCGCTGTGTACCGCCACCTGGGCACGCCCTCCCGAAGGCGTATGCTGCAGGGAATTTTCGATAAGGTTTTCCAGGGCGCGCTCGATCAAACCGATCTCCCCCGTCACCATGGGAACCTGTTCCTGATACTTCATGGTCAATTCCACGCCACGCTGCCTGGCCTGCAACTGGTATTTCTGCACGATATCCTGCACCAATTCCGCCGGCGCAAAGGATTCCGGATGCAATTCGCACTCCTCGGCATCCAGGCGTGCCAACTCAAACAGATCCATCACCAGGCGGGTGAGCCGCTCACTGTGGCGCAAAGCAATATGGATATATTCACGCCGCTCTTCGGCACTGAGACTTTGTTCTTTCAACTGCAGGGTTTCGAGATACCCATGAAGGGAAGCCAGGGGCGTGCGTAAGTCATGGGACACATGAGCCACCAGTTCACGCCGCAAATGGTCCTTGCATTGCAGTGCCAGCATTTGCTCATTGATACGGTTTGCCATTTCATCAAATGTCCTGCCCAACAAGTCCACTTCATCCATCCTGCCATGGGTGGGTACACCATAGCGGTCATCCACTTCCAGCGCCCCCTTTCGAAAGCCTGCCATCAACGCCGTAAGGCGGCGCAGGCGGCGGGTCAACCCATAAAACAGCAATAAACCCAGCAGCAACCCGAATAACAGCGTAGCGCTCACCGCCCAGGCGCTGAGCTGAAGAAAATAACTCTGCTCGGCAGCCTGATTCACTTTATCGTACTGTTCACCCCGCAACACCACATACAGGTAGCCCGGTGCACCTTTTTCCAGCGGTACGCGGGTAACGGAAAAGGCCTTTTGCCGATCATGGCTACGAGGGTCATCCCCCAACAGGGGCATTTTCCCATCTGCCAGAAACGCTCGAATGGGTGCCAGGGATACGGAGTTGCGCTTCACCTTTCCCGGCTCTGCGGAATACGCCAGGATGGAACCCAGGTCATCGAGCAGGTAAATCTCGATGCTGGGATTAATGGTCATGTAATGTTCAAACATGGCTTTCATTTGCACCCGGTTGAGTCGGCCCGACTCCACCAGACTGCGATCCGCCACCAGGCGCTGCGCCAGATCACGATTGAATTGCTGATTGACTTCATTGAGATAATGACGGGTGGATGAAACACTCAGCAAGGCATATACCACACCCATAGCACCCAGCAGCACCACCAGCATCAGCGCCAGCCGGGCATAGAGGGTACCGCACCATTTCACTGGCACGCTTCTCTGAACTTGTAGCCCACACCCCACACAGTGAGCACATATCGGGGATGAGAGGGATCGGCTTCAATCTTGGTACGTAAACGATTGATATGGGAATTCACCGTGTGTTCATAGCCATCATGACCATAACCCCATACCTGGTCCAGCAATTGCGCGCGGCTGAAGACCCGGCCGGGCTGGCGGGCAAAGTGCAGAATCAAATCAAACTCCCGCGCAGTAAGGGCCACTTCCCTACCCCCTATGTTCACCTGATGCCGATCCACATCGATTCGCAAATCATCAAACTCGAGGATGGCAGCCCCAGACGACAGGGGTTCATCCACGGGACCCATGGCCTCCACCCGTCGAAACAGGGCCTTCACACGCGCCATGAGTTCGGCAATGCTGAAAGGCTTGGTGAGATAATCATCAGCCCCCATTTCCAGACCCAACACTCGATCCAACTCCGATGACTTGGCTGTGAGCATGAGAATCGGCACATAGGAAGAGCCATTGCGTAATTGCCGGCATACCGCCAGACCATCGAGCACCGGCAGCATGAGGTCCAATATCACCAGGGCATAGGGAGTGCGTGCGAATTGCGCAATCCCGGCAGCACCGTCACCCGCGATATCCGCATGGCAGCCGATATCGCGCAGGTGCAACTGCACCAACCGGGCAATATCCACATTATCTTCAATGATCAAGACGGAATGACTCATGCAACAAAACCCCGGGAAACCACTGACATAGCCCCTTCAGGCAAACCATGCTGGCATCCCGGGGCAACTCTGCTTCTTGTATTACCGGACTGTGACAACAACCTTGGCTACGGGGTTCATCCAACGATGAATCCGGCTATCCAAATCACTGATTCCGCCGCCGGGCCGCAGGTCGCCATGGGTTCCAGGATGGATATGCACCAGGGGGACGGCTTCAGTGAACTGCACACCACTGCCATTACTGCCCCCATCCCCTCCCGGAGCCGCGGGAATCCCCGGAACACTGGGCATTCCCCCACCGGTGATCAATTCATCATTGGCTTCGGTACCGGCATCATAGCCATTGAGATAATAGGTATACCGGCCGGAACGATTGGGGATGTACTGGGCATCCAGGCCCACGAAGCCATCATTCGTGGGTAGCAGCATGGCCACCAGGGAAAGGCGTCGGTTCCAGCGCTCACCCATGGATAATTCGGTTCGCGTGCTGGCCCCTGGCGCCAACAATCCACCCGCCGGATCCAGCACCACCTTTCCCTGTGCCGCCAGTACGTCTTTCGCCAGACCACTGATATCGCCACCCTCCGCCATGGCCTGCAAATGGGCGGATGCCGGGTGACCGGGTTCAAACAGATCCAGTTGACGGCTGTGGGCAGCGACCAGCAACGGCGTGAAATACACCCCCTGGGTGAGATTGGTTACCTCCACACTTACACCATCTGCCTGAGCAGAGGTGGATAACAGCGCGGCCAGCGCCACTAAAGAGGGTTGGATTTTCCGTTTCATAGCGTGTTCTCCTGTTCTGACAATGCGTCGGCCGCACCCCGATGGTGGCAGCCGGACCCAGTAAAACGGAGAAACCTCCCGCCCTGTTCACGCCAAGATCACATTTTTATCACGGGCGGTAATTACGACCGGCAGCCAAGCACATGGCCAGCACCTGCTGCAGAGAAAACGGAGACGCAACTGTGGGTGTCTGGATTGGGTGTCTGGATTGGGTGTCTGGATTGGGTGTCTGGATTG
>CBDUNQ010000225.1:0-4609 GCA_965368625.1 uncultured Gammaproteobacteria bacterium | reverse complement strand
GCCGCCCGTTAAGGGTCGCGGAGGAATAACGTAATGAGTACCGCAACCACACACGACGCACACCACGAAGCGCATCCCAGCGGATTGCTGCGCTGGGTGTTTACCACCAACCACAAGGATATCGGCACCCTGTATCTGTTGTTTTCCCTGCTGATGTTCATGGTGGGGGGTGCCATGGCCATGGTGATTCGGGCCGAGCTGTTCCAGCCGGGACTGCAGGTGGTGGACCCCATGTTCTTTAATTCCATGACCACCATGCATGCACTGATCATGATATTCGGCGCCGTGATGCCGGCCTTCGTGGGTCTTGCCAACTGGCTGATCCCGATGATGATCGGGGCACCGGATATGGCCTTGCCACGCATGAATAACTGGTCTTTCTGGATTCTGCCTTTCGCTTTCACCATGCTGCTGTCCACGCTGTTCATGGAGGGGGGTGCCCCGGCAGGTGGCTGGACCATGTATCCACCACTGGTGCTGCAGACCGGCGATGCCTTTCCCTTCCTGATTTTCTCGGTTCACCTCATGGGGATTTCCTCCATCATGGGCGCCATCAATGTGGTGGTTACCATTGTGAATATGCGGGCACCGGGTATGACCCTGATGAAGATGCCCCTGTTCGTATGGACCTGGCTGATCACTGCCTACCTGCTGATTGCTGTTATGCCGGTATTGGCTGGCTCGGTGACCATGCTGCTTACGGACAAGTTTTTTGATACCTCTTTCTTCAGTGCTGCCGGTGGTGGTGACCCGGTGATGTTCCAGCATATCTTCTGGTTCTTTGGTCACCCCGAGGTGTACATCCTGATCCTGCCGGCCTTTGGTATCGTGTCGCAAATCATTCCCACCTTTGCGCGCAAGCCTCTGTTCGGCTATAGCTCTATGGTGTATGCCACGGCATCCATCGCCTTCCTGTCGTTCATTGTGTGGGCGCATCACATGTTCACCGTAGGCATGCCCCTGACCGGTGAGTTGTTCTTCATGTATGCCACCATGCTCATCGCTGTGCCCACGGGTGTGAAAGTGTTCAACTGGGTATCCACCATGTGGAAGGGCGCCATGACCTTTGAAACCCCCATGTTGTTTGCCCTGGGCTTTGTAGTGATGTTCACCATTGGCGGGTTTTCCGGCCTGATGCTGGCGATAGCGCCGGTGGACTTTCAGTATCACGATACCTATTTCGTGGTGGCGCATTTCCACTATGTACTGGTGACCGGAGCTGTGTTTGCCATCATGGCGGCTGCGTACTACTGGCTGCCCAAGTGGACCGGCCACATGTACAACGAAAAGCTGGGTAAGCTGCACTTCTGGCTGTCCACCATTTTTGTGAATGTACTGTTCTTCCCGCAACACTTCCTGGGCCTTGCCGGCATGCCGCGGCGTATTCCCGATTACTCGGTACAGTTTGCGGAATTCAATATGATTTCCAGTATTGGTGGATTTGCTTACGGCCTCACGCAGCTGATGTTTGTCTATATCGTCATCAGCACCATTCGTGGCGGCGCCAAGGCAACGGACAAAGTGTGGGAAGGTGCGGAAGGTCTGGAATGGACCCTGCCGTCACCCCCTCCCTATCACAGCTTCGAAACCGCACCGGAAGTGAAATAGGGTTCGGTAGTCGGCCGGCCCTATGGGGTCGGCCATGGCAGTAGAGGTAATTTATGAAGCAGGAAGAGCAGCGGGCGCGACGCACCCTGTGGTGGGCTCTGGGTATGGGGGCGCTGGCCATTGGTATCTATGTCGGTTTTCTGCTGATGAACTTCAAGGGTTGACCTTGTGAGCGGCGGCAATCTGCAGCAAGCCAATCAGCGCATATTGCGCAAGTTGTTGTTGGTGGTGCTGGGCATGTTTGGTTTTGTGTTTGCCCTGGTGCCCCTGTATGACGTGTTTTGTCAGGTGACGGGGCTGGGTGGCAAGACCAATTCCGTTCGGGCAGAAGTGGTTGATGTGGTAGTGGATACAGAGCGGCTGGTGACGGTGGAGTTTATTGCCAATACCCACCAGGGGCTGCCCTGGAAGTTTGAACCGCAGGTTACCGAAATGAAGGTACACCCGGGGCAAACCTACAACATGAACTACTATGCGGAAAATCTGGCCGATCACGCCATTACCGGTCAGGCGGTACCCAGTGTGGCACCGGGTAAGGCCGCCAGGCATTTTAAAAAGACGGAGTGCTTTTGTTTTACCGAGCAGCACTTCGCCTCCGGAGAAGGACGGGAGATGCCAGTGTTTTTCATGCTGGACCCCAGGCTTCCCAAGGATGTAGTGCGAGTGACCCTGTCCTATACCTTTTTCGATAAGGAAGGCGCCTAGGCAGGAACCATGAAAAACAAAGTAGTGCGTGACAGCAAAGAGAGGAACGAGGTATGAGTCAAACGCATGGTGGTTATTATGTGCCGCATGGCAGCCATTGGCCCATTGTCGGTTCAGTGGGGCTGACAACGCTGGTGGTCGGTGTGGCGTCATTCCTGAATGGGTCGAGCACCGGTATCACCCTCATGGGAGCGGGGGCCATCATTACCATCATCATGATGTTTGGCTGGTTTGGTACCGTGGTGAATGAAAGCCTCCAGGGCATGTATAACGAACAGGTTGACCGTTCATTCCGCTGGGGAATGAGTTGGTTCATCTTTTCCGAAGTGATGTTTTTTGCCGCCTTCTTTGGCGCACTGTTTTATGCCCGTGCCTATTCCGTGCCCTGGCTGAGTGGAGAGGATATCGCCACCAACCAGTTGCTGTGGCCGGATTACACCGGGGATGCGGCCGCCTGGCCCACCAATGGTCCCGCTGCCATGGGAGGGGATTTCACCCTGTTGGACCCCTGGAAGATCCCCGCACTGAATACCCTGCTACTGCTGACCAGTGGTGTGACCATTACCTTTGCCCACTGGGCGCTGAAGAAAGATGAGCGTACTTCACTGATCTGGTGGATGGTGGCTACGGTGCTGTTGGGTGTCGTGTTCCTTGGCTTCCAGGTGTACGAGTATGGCGAAGCCTATAGCGAACATCACAACCTTACACTGGGATCCGGTATTTATGGCTCCACCTTCTTCATGTTGACCGGATTTCACGGTTTCCATGTGACCCTGGGGGCCATCATGCTCACGGTCATTACCCTGCGCTGTGTGAAGGGGCACTTCAGTGAGCACAATCACTTCGCCTTTGAGGCTGTGGCCTGGTATTGGCATTTTGTGGATGTGGTCTGGCTGGGACTGTTTATCTTCGTCTATCTGCTGTAAGCCGGAACCCGTTGCCCGCGTCTGGCCAGCGCCAGATTCGGGCGCTGCCTCAGGGGGCCGTCGGGATCACCCGGGGCTGGATACCGTGAGGCTGAATGACGCCAGTGAAGATGCCCAGCATGAGCAGGGCGAAGAGGGTTACCGAAAGGGCGATCCGCACGGTCAGGGCTTTGGCGGTGCGGGTGGAGGTGGACTTATCGCGTACCATGTAGATCAATCCACTGCCCAGGCTGGCCAGAATGCCAATGAGGACCAGGATTACAAAGAGTTTGGGAAGTAGCTCCATGGCGCGTTCGCTCCGATTGACGGGGCGGACAGTATACGGCAACTCGGTGGTTGCGGGCGAACCCGGGGAGGAGGCGGTCCGTGCACCTTGGTCCATTTGAGTTTCGACCGGGTCTGTGGCCGAGTGTAGTCACCTTGTTATTGTTGGTGTTATTGCTCGGCCTGGGTTTCTGGCAACTGGATCGTGCCGAGCAGAAGCGTCGCCTGGTGACGCAGTTTCAGGGAGGTGTCAGCGCAGACCCCATACAGGTCGATGCCAAACTGCAGGCGGCGCCTGACCTGGAATATCAACCGGCTACGGTACGCGGGCGACTGGACCCGGTACATCAGTTCCTGTTGGATAACCGTATTCACCAGGGGGTTGTCGGGTATGAGGTGCTGACGCCATTGCTGCTGCCGGAGGATGATGTGGTGCTCCTGGTGAATCGCGGCTGGGTACCCCGGGGCATGCACCGTGAACAGTTGCCCGATGTGAGCCTGAAAGAGGAATGGGTACAGTTGCGCGGACAGTTGAAATCGCCGCCGCAAAAGGTTTTTACCCTGGGTGAAGGTGAGGATCGCCACCTGGGGTGGCCCAAAGTACTGCAACAGATTCGGCTGGAGTTACAGGCAGAGCAATTGGGAAAGTCACTATTACCCATGCTGCTGTTGCTGGATCCCGACCAGGATCAGGGCTATGTACGGCAATGGGAGCCGGTACTGGGCTTTGGGCCGGAGCGTAATGTGGGCTATGCATTGCAATGGTTTTCCCTGGCATTGGCCCTGTTGGTAATTTTTTTATTGGTAAACAGTAAGCGTATCCATGATGACCACTGATGTTCAGCAATATCCCGGTACCACCCCGAGTCAGCGCCGTTCGCGGCTGACCCTGTTGCTGGTGTTTGCCGCCTTTGCCCTGCCGGTGGTGGTGGCCAGTCTGTCCTTCTTTGTCTTCAAAGACTGGCGGCCCAGCAGCACCACAAATCACGGGGAATTGGTGCAGCCGCCACGGGCACTGCAATTTACCGCTTTGCCCAGGGAAGAGGGCGGCACCCTGACGGAAGAATTTCTCCAGGGCAAGTGGACCTATGTCCAGTGGGTGGATG
>CBDUNQ010000224.1:0-4628 GCA_965368625.1 uncultured Gammaproteobacteria bacterium | reverse complement strand
AACCGGTAACCGAAGCCGATCTACTGGCTAAAATCAATAGCGCATTGGGTGGTTAAAGGGAGATCCGCATGGCACAGGAAGCTGCGATGACACCGCTGGAACAATTGCGTGAAATCGAGCGTAACTGTCTGGCGCATGCCCATGGTTTGCCACAGCAGTTGGAAGTTGCCGAGGAGTGGAGTGGACTCGGTTTCCGCCTTGGCGATTTGCGTCTGGTGGCACCACTGGGAGAGGTGGTGGAGGTACTGACCTATCCAGGCCTTTCCAAAGTACCGCGTACCAAATCCTGGGTGCGCGGCATTGCCAATATTCGAGGTAATCTCCTGCCGATTATGGATTTGCAGGGTTACCTGAATGGTACACCAACTGCCATGACGCGTCGCAGCCGAGTGCTGGTGGTGAACTACAAAGGTGTGTTTTCCGGGTTGGTTGTGGATGAGGTGTTGGGTCTCAGACATTTCCTCAGTGAAGAAAAGACGCCTGAAGCTCCGGTGAAAGAGGGTGCCATTGCCGCTTATCTGCCGCATGGTTTTCGCCGGGGGGAAGAAGATTGGGGGGTGTTTAGCATGTATTCGCTAGCGGAGTCGCCCCAGTTTCTGCAGGCCGCGGTCTAGGTGCGAGCAAGACCTCTGGTTGACAGTTATCGCGAAGAAAAAAGCCCAGGAGGGCAAGGCATGGGATAGCGCAACAACAAGATAAGGAATTCAAGACTCCACCCTACGTTGAGTATTTTTAAACACCTTAAGAACAGATTTGGAATCTGCTCAGGAGACAGAGCATGAAAGCAACGACAGACTCTCTGGCAAAAATTGGATCACAAAGACGCATACTGTACCTGATTGTAGCGCTGCTGCTTTCATTCGCGTTGATGGTTGGTATATTCGTTTACGTGGGAACCCAGGCCGAGTATGACAAGGAATACATTGGTTATACCAGTGAGCAGCAGGTGCTCTCACAACGTATCGCCAAGCATGCGCTGGAAGCATCCTCCGGGGTGAATGAAGCCTTCTCCCAGTTGAAAGAAACACGCGACCGCTTCCAGGCTACTCTGGATTTGCAGCGCAGCGGTAACGTGGTTACCAACCTGCCGCCCACACCGGAAGCACTGGATGGCGCCTTGTCCGAGGTGGAAAACCGCTGGAAATCCTTCAATGAAGGTGTACAGCGCGTACTGGAAGGCGAGGAAATCATTCTTGCGGTGGGTGAAGCCGGCGATGTCATCAACGAGTTCATGCCGCAGTTGCTTGAATACTCCGATGACGTGGTGCAAATCCTGGTGGCCAACAAGGCGGATCGTGAACAGGTGCGCATTGCCAGCCGACAGTTGATGCTTTCCCAGCGGATCGTGAACAACGTGAACAAGGTGCTCGCCGGGGATGATGCCGAAGCGGCCACGGAAGCCTTCGCGGCGGATACCGAAGAATTCGGTATGGTGCTGGAGGGCATGATTCGCGGTGGAGACAACGTCAAGCGGGTAACCGATGAAGAATCGCTGATCAAGCTGCGCGAAGTGGCCATGCTGTTCAGCTCGGTTTCCGATCATGTGGGTGAGCTGCTGGATATCTCTGAAGAATTGCTGGCCCTGCAGGCCACCGCGCGCGATGCCGGTGCCCAGTCTGACGCCCTGTATGCGGCAGCGCTGCAATTGCAGAATGCCTATGCGCGATCAGCACGCGATCGTGCGGTCCAACCGGAAATGGCCTATGCCTGCGGTGCCATCGCACTGCTGATCCTGATCTGGTTGGGTGTGCAGGTCTACTCCGACCAGAAGCGCCGTGTACAGTCTGCGGAATACCAGAATGAGCAGAACCAGGAAGCCATTCTGCGACTGCTGGATGAGATGGCCAATCTGGCCGATGGGGATTTGACCAACTATGCCACGGTAACCGAGGACTTCACCGGTGCTATCGCCGACTCGGTGAACTTCACCATCGACGCTATTCGGGATCTGGTCACCACCATTAACGAAACTTCTTCCCAGGTTTCTTCCGCAGCCCGTCAGACCCAGGATACAGCGAAACACCTGTCCGAGGCTTCTGAGCATCAGGCGCAGGAAATCACCTCGGTAAGTACGGCTATCAACGAAATGACCGTATCCATCAACGAGGTTTCCAGCAACTCCAAGGAGTCTGCTGAAGTGGCGGCACGTTCAGTGGATATTGCCAAGAAGGGTGGTGTGGCCATGCGCCGTACCATCGATGGCATGGGTGTGATTCGCGAAACCATTCAGGAAACTTCAAAACGTATCAAACGCCTTGGTGAAAGCTCGCAGGAAATCGGTGACATCGTGGAACTGATCGACGATATCGCGGAACAGACCAACATCCTGGCCTTGAACGCGGCGATCCAGGCGGCCATGGCCGGTGAGGCGGGTCGCGGTTTCGCGGTGGTTGCGGACGAAGTGCAGCGACTCGCAGAACGCTCCTCCAGTGCTACCAAGCAGATTGAAGCCCTGGTGAAAGCCATTCAGACCGATACCAACGAAGCGGTAATCTCCATGGAACAGAGTACCTCCGGGGTGGTGAATGGAGCACGCCTGGCAGAGGATGCCGGCTCCGCACTGGAAGAAATCGTGGCGGAAACGGAAAAGCTGGCCGATCGTGTTGCCAACATTTCCGGTCTGGCACAGCAGCAGTCTTCGGCAGCCAGCAACGTTGCCCAGGCCATGCATGTTATTCAGGAAATCACCACGCAGACCTCGGCAGGTACCACGGAAACGGCGGCCTCTATCGGGAACCTGGCAGAACTGGCACAGGATCTGGGACGTTCCGTGGCCGGCTTCAAGCTGCCTGAATAAGCACACTAGCCGAATAGGTGAGAAAAGGTGGCGCGTCCACAATTCGACACTGACGAGCAAGCACCATGGTTGGTGCGCATACCGGATCTGAATGATCAGCAATTCGCCCAATGGGCGCAGCTGCTGGAACAGCGGATCGGTGTGGTGGTGCCCATGGAGCGCAAGTCATTCCTGAATACCGGTTTGAAGCTGCGCATGCAGGAAATCGGCTGTCGTGATTACCAGGAATACTATCAGCAGCTCGTCGCCAAGAGTGGAGCCCAGGAATGGTCCACCCTGGTGGATCGTCTGACGGTACATGAAACGCGCTTTTTCCGCCATATTCCATCTTTGGAGCTGGTGAAAAAACTGGTATTGCCAAAGCAGCGGCCGCCAGAAGGGTGTTCCCATACCTTCCAGGTGTGGAGTGTGGGTTGTGCCACGGGTGAAGAAACCTACACCCTGGCCATGGTTATTGATGAACACTTCACTGAACTTGGCTGCCCATATTTTTTCGGCATTACCGGCACCGATGTCAGCAAGCCGGCATTGGAAACCGCCCGCAAGGGTATCTATTCCCAGCGCCGGCTCAAGGATATCAGTCTGCCATTACAAACAAGGTATTGTCAGCGCAGCGAGGATGGCACCTTTCAGATACATCAGGCCCTGCGAAACCGGGTATGTTTCTCACAGCTGAATGTTATGGAAGCCGATGCCGCCCCCTATTGCAAAATGGATCTCATCTATTGCCAGAACCTGCTTATTTACTTTGAACGGGAACGACGTGAGCGCATTGTCAGTCAATTGGCGCAGCACTTACGACCCGGTGGCGTACTGGTGGTGGGACCTGGTGAAGTGGTGGGTTGGGAACATCCCGCAATGGAACGTGTGCGTTACCAAGACACCCTGGCGTTTCGGCGCAAGCCCGCATAACGCAGGATAAGGAAGCATCATGATTGAGGCGATTGATTACAGCACACTTCGATGGGTCAAGCAGGAGCTTGATGAGACCCTGAAGCAGGCGCAGCATGCCCTGGAGGCCTATGTGGAGGCCCCGGAAGACCAGGCGCAAATGAATTTTTGTGCGGCACACCTGCATCAGGTATACGGCACATTGCAAATGGTGGAGCTTTACGGCGCATCCCTGCTGGCAGAAGAAATGGAGCAGGTGGCCAAGGCACTGTTGGAAGACAATATCCGTCAGCGTGAAGATGCCTATTCCGTATTGATGGGTGCCATGCTGCAATTGCCCGATTACCTGGAGCGTCTGATGCAGGGAGGCCGGGATATCCCACTGGTATTGCTGCCCCTGCTCAATGACCTTCGTGCGGTGCGTGGTGAAAACCTGCTCTCGGAAAATGCCATGTTCTCTCCGGACCTGGATAGAGAGATGCCGGAAAATCTGCATCAGGATGCGGCGGAAGACCTGGCACAGCTGGCAAAATCACTGCGTCATCAGTATCAGATCGGCTTGCTGGCCTGGTACCGCGAACAAAATACCCAGGATGGTCTTGCGAAGATCGGTGCCGTTCTGCAAAGCCTGCAGGATGGCAGTACCGCCATGGCAAGTACCCGTCTGTGGTGGCTGGCCGGTGGCCTGGTGGATGCCCTGCAGGAAGGGGTGTTGGACGTGAGCCTTTCCAGCAAATTGTTACTGGGACAGATTGATCGCCAGATCAAAAGCCTGATTGACCTGGGTGAAGATGCCTTCGCCGCCAAGGCTCCTGTGGACCTGCAGAAAAATTTGCTGTTCTACATCGGTCGTGCCAATGGTGGCGGCGATCGCATCCGCGCCATCAAGGATACCTATCAGCTGAATATGCTGCTGCCGGAAGCGGAAGAACTGGAGTCT
>CBDUNQ010000223.1:0-4639 GCA_965368625.1 uncultured Gammaproteobacteria bacterium | reverse complement strand
CGATTCGTAGGTTTGCCCGGTTGCCGACTCGACGATGGCGCCAAGGATCAGATAATCGGACAGGGCTATCATTTCAGCGCTTCTCCTCACTGGCCATTTTCACCACCCGTACACGGTCCCTGGGATTCACCAGCACCTGCTCACCGGGATTCTGATACTTGGTACCCGGACGTTTGCGCATGGTCAGGGCAATGGCGGCAATGATAGCCACCAACAGAATCACGGAGGCGATTTCAAAGGGATACACGTAATCGGTATACAGCACACTGCCCAGTTCCTTGGTATTGCTGTACCCCTCGGCATGACGCGCCGGTATCGCCACCTGATCGGGACCAAAATACTTGGCTCCCACCACCATGAACATTTCCAGCAGCATGAGTGCCGCCACCACCAACCCCACGGGAAGATATCTGATAAAGCCTTCGCGCAGTGGCTCGGTATTGATATCAAGCATCATCACCACGAACAGGAACAGCACCATGACCGCTCCCACATACACCAGTACCAGGGTGATGGCGAGAAATTCCGCTTCCAGCAACAACCACAGGGCCGAACAGGTGAAGAAGGCCAGCACCAGATGCAGGGCCGCATGTACCGGGTTGCGCACGGTAATGACCCGCGCTGCCGCAAACACCAGGATGGTGGCAAATAAGTAAAATACGAAGCGTTCAAATGTCATAAGGTAAAACCTGCATCACCGGCGTCGCAGGGAGCCGACGCTTGGCGCATGGTGGATAATAAGCTGGCCATAGTCATGTTCATCTGCCAAAACCCCTGTCAGCGGTAGGCCGCATCTTCGGCGCGGTCCGCCGCGATCTGGGCTTCGTATTGATCACCGACAGCCAGCAGCTTGTCCTTGGTCATGATCTGATCACCCCGGTTCTCGAAGTGATATTCGAACACCCGGGTTTCCACAATGGAATCCACCGGGCAGGATTCTTCACAGAAGCCGCAATAAATGCATTTGAATAAATCAATGTCATAGCGCGTGGTACGCCGTGTGCCATCGGCGCGCGGTTCCGCTTCAATGGTAATGGCCAGCGCCGGACACACCGCTTCGCAAAGCTTACAGGCAATACAACGCTCTTCCCCATTGGGATAGCGACGCAGAGCATGCAAGCCACGAAATCGCGGTGACTGGGGTGTTTTTTCATCCGGATATTGCACGGTGATCTTGCGCCGGAAGAAGTGAATTCCCGTGAGCCGCATGCCGATGAGCAGCTCCCATAGCATCAGGCTCTTGAGGTAGTTGCGTATCATGTTCATAAGGCGTTCACTCCATCGAACCATGGGCCCACCCCGGCCACCACGGCAGCACCTTCCAGTACCAGCCAAACGATGGTGAGCGGAATGAAGACCTTCCAGCCAAGGCGCATGATCTGGTCATAGCGATAGCGTGGAAACGTGGCCCGGAACCAGAGGAAGAACAACAGGAACAGGGAAGTTTTCATCAACAACCAGAAAATTCCCGGTACCCAGGCAAACAGGGATTCCAAGCCCGGAATCCCTTCAAACGGTGAGAGATACCCCCCCATGAACATTACAGAGGTGAGCGCGGCAATGAGAATCATGTTGGCGTATTCCGCCAGGAAAAAGATGGCAAAGGCCATTCCGGAATATTCCACATGAAAACCGGCCACGATTTCCGATTCACCTTCCGCCACATCAAAGGGTGCACGATTGAGTTCCGCCACACCGGAAATAAAGTAAATGACAAACAAGGGTAACAGGGGCAACCAGAACCAGTGCAACAGACTGCCGCGTTGTGCCTCCACAATATCCACCAGGTTCAGACTGCCGCCCGCCATGAGCACGCCTACCAGGGCAAACCCCATGGCGATTTCATAAGATACAATTTGCGCCGCGGAACGCATGGTTCCAAGAAAGGCATACTTGGAGTTGGACGCCCAACCGGCAATGATGATGCCGTATACCCCTACGGAAGTAAGTGCCAGCAGATAAAGCAATCCCGCATCGATATTCGCCAGCACCATTTCATCGCCAAAGGGAATCACTGCCCAGGCCGCCAGGGCCGGAGCAATGGAAAGCATGGGGGCAATCACGAACAGGAAACGGTTGGCATTGGTGGGTATAACCACTTCCTTCATCAACAACTTCAAGGCATCGGCTATGGGTTGTAACCAACCCCTGGGGCCTACCCGGTTGGGTCCGATGCGCACCTGCATGTAGCCGATGATCTTACGTTCGGCAAAGGTGAGATAGGCGACGCCCAGCATCAGCGGACCGACGATGGCCATAATCTTGGCCAGCATCCAGGCAATTTCCAGTAGGGTTTCCATAGCTCAGGCTATACCTTTTCCAATTCCACTGCCCCGTAGGACAAACCAAGACCTTCACTGGCGGGTCGCGCCGCCTGAATCAACACCGCGCCCATAGCCACCCGCTCACTCAGACTGACCTTCAGCGTTACCTGGGCATCCCCCTGACGTGCTCGGGCCTGCCCTCCTGCCGTCAACCCCAGCGCCGTGGCTTGTCGCTGGCAGAGAATGGCACGCGCGTCAGCACCATCCACCGTCTGTTGCAGGGCGCTGGCACGTCTCACCAGGGCATCCACCCCATAGAGATTCACATCACCAATGCGTTCCAGAGCGGCTTTATCCACCACTGTGGGAGTACCCGGTTTCCAATCCTGAGCGCCATCCGCCGCGGCGATTTGCTGCTGCAATTCATCGCGCACCTGCTCAGAGGATTCATAGTTGAATCCCTCCACTTCAAGCAAATTGCCAAGTACCCGCAACACCTTCCAGGCCGGACGCGCCTCCCCGGGGGGTGGCACGGCACCGGTAAAGGATTGCCAGTCTCCCATGGCATTGACGAAGGTGCCGGAGGTTTCCGCAAAGGCGGCAATGGGTAACATCACATCGGCATAGTCGCGTGCATGATCATTGGCATACATACCCAGGGAAATCACGAAATCGGCCTTTGTTACCGCCTGCAGGGCGGCATGGGAATCGGCGCAATCGGCTTCCGGTTCCACATTAAGCAACAGATAGGCACGACGCGGCTGTTCCATCATCGCCCGGGCATGCAGGCCCTGGGCCGAAGCACTGCGACCGGCCGCCTGTCGATGAGGCAGCATACCCGCCAGCCAGGCACCGGCGGCATTGGCACCATCGGTCAGATAACCGAGACGGGCCCCGGTTTCTCCCGCGATATACTGGGCCAACGCCTGCAAGGCGGAAAAGGCCGGGTGATGCATGGCCGATAGACCAAGCAATATTTTGGGTTTTTCCGCTTCCTTGAGGGTATTGACCATGGCTTGATGGGTAACGCCACACTGGGCGCCTTCCACCACGGCCCGCAGGGCATCGGGCACGCTGGCCTTCAGGCATTTGGCGACACCGGCCAATTCCTGCACCATCCCGGTTGGCGTTACGATGCACTTGTGGGCTACCGGATAAGTCACCGGATAATCCACGGGATTGATGAACATGATCTTGGCCTGATGTCGGGTGGCCATGCGAATACGATGCCCCACCATGGGGTGGTCCTTGCGTGGATTCCCGCCCACCACAAGGAAGGCATCACCCGCCTGCAATGCTTCCAGGGACTCACTCAGGCCGGGGTATAAGGGGGCGCCATCCTGGTTGGCGAAGTCCTGTTGGCGCAGTCGATGATCCTTGTTGTTCCAGCCCCTGGCTTCACACAGGCGCGATAACAGATAGTGCTCTTCCAATGTGGCACTGGGAGAAGCAAGCACGCCCAGGTCATCACCACCGAGCTTATGCAGGCCACCCACGGCAAACTTCAGGGCTTCCTCCCAACTGGCTTCCTGCCACTGCCCCTGACTTTTGATCATCGGGGTATGCAGGCGATCCGCCGCATTCAATCCCTGGTAGCTGTAGCGATCCCGATCGGAGATCCAGACCTCATTCAGCATTTCGTTTTCCCGTGGCACGGCGCGCATTACCTGACCACGGCGGCTGTGCAAAAACAGGTTGGATCCCACACAATCGTGTGGCGCCACGGAAGGCGTCTGCAGCATTTCCCAGGCACGGGCACGAAAACGGAATGGCTTGGAGGTCAATGCCCCCACTGGACAGACATCGATGACATTACCGGACAATTCCGAATCCAGGGATTGTTCGATATAGGTACCGATTTCCACCCGCTCGCCACGCCCCATACCACCCAGCTCTTTCTGTCCGGCGATATGCTGCATGAAACGCACGCAACGGGTGCAGTGAATACAGCGGGTCATATCACTGGCAATGAGGGAACCGAAATTCTTGTCGAATACCACGCGCTTCTTTTCCGCAAAGCGGGAAACATCGCGCCCATAGCCCAATGCCAGATCCTGTAACTCACACTCCCCGCCCTGATCGCAGATCGGGCAATCCAGGGGGTGATTGATGAGCAGGAATTCCATCACCGCCTTTTGCGCATTACGGGCATACTCACTTTCCGTATGAATCTTCATGCCATCCATCAGTGGCGTGGCACAGGCTGGCAAAGGCTTGGGCGCTTTTTCCACTTCCACCAGGCACATGCGGCAATTGGCGGCAATGGGAAGTTTCTTGTGATAGCAGAAGCGCGGTACGTCGATGCCATGGGCATCGGTGACTTCGATGATCATCTGACCCTTGTGGGCCTTGTACTCCTGACCATCGATTTCCAC
>CBDUNQ010000222.1:0-4646 GCA_965368625.1 uncultured Gammaproteobacteria bacterium | reverse complement strand
TCGTGAAGACCTCACCCTGCGGGTCGAGGCACGCCGGAATGACGGTGGTTTATAGCCATGTGTACGTTTTTTACAGGCCTACCACTCGGAACAGCAACTCTGTTCCCCATTGGTACTAATACACAAACGCCTACGAAATTACTTCATAGTTTATTCATCACCCGTAACGCTAGCCTGTTCTCAGAAAGACAAGTCATGCAAGGGATATACGTCACCCTGGCTACATGGGGAACGGAAAACCCTTGCCTGAATCACCCAAGGAGAACCTCTATGGCATTCACGGATCACTCTGATCTTTATGGCGCAGTCAATGAAGAAGGCATCAATCTGGTGGCTCACCATTTGATGCGCCTTCGTCCTTCACTGTTCAACTATGGCACTGAAGCGGTTGCCAATAACCTGGAATTACTTTGCAAGCCCATTGAAGCCGACCCCATGGTGTTTGCCCGCAATAATCCATTGATCACCATTGAATCCCCGCTTCCGGTACTGGGAACGGATGGCTTGGTGAATCTGAATTATTGTGTGCAACTTACCGATGGCAGGATCGACTTTCATCCGGGGGAACTCATTCATCTGCCACCGGAACTGGGCGAGTTACCGAAACAGCATTTCGCGCTCCATGCCCGTGCCTGCGTGGGCCTGGGTTGTCCCGACCCGGAAATGATGAAGCAATTGGAAGCGGCCATGGAGTATCTCAATGCTCCCATGGTAGTGGATGATTTCTTCAATCCCAATCGTGACACCGGCGTCACCACCCATAATCCGGACAAACCGGGCCGGCGCCCCAACCCCATTACGGTTCCCAGTCGCCGCTTGAAATGCTTTTGCCTGGAAGTGTTTGCCATCGGCCATATGGAAATCAGTAATACCAATGGCCGCCACCTGATCAAACCAAAGCTGGACAATCTGGAAATCGTCGATCTGCGACCGCAGGAAATGGAAGACATGATCGAATGCTATGTGGCTTCCGTGATCCGCCTCGGTTTATTACCACGCGTTCAGATCGCCCTGGAAAAAATCGTTTTCGATCAATTGAAGATTGTTTCCATCACGCTGAAACCGTCTACCAGTGTAGTTCCGAATCCTTCCATCGAGGATGACGAATTGCGTGCCTATATCGATATGGAGGTAGCATGACATGGCTCATTTAACCGCCGCTTCATCTGAAGCCGCCGTCAGCGAACTGTTCGCTGGCCTGCGTGATAATTTTTCCGTCAATGAAGCCGACAGTGTCGACTTCGGCCCTTTTACCGCCGGATATGAACTTGCCTTTCATCTGGAAGGGGGCAGTGTGGACCTTCGTAACGATGGCAGCATCCTGGTCAGCGAACTGGATATCAAATGGGATAACTTACGGGTCTATGCCGGTATCGATATTCCGGAACTCTGCATCGGTGGCTTTTGCATCATTCCCTCTCCCTGGGGATGTATTTTGCGCGCGCCCCGCATCTGCGTGTTTTCCGCCGACCCGGATATCGGCATCGATCTCAATCTCAATGGCTTGCTGACTTCGGAAATTTCCCTGGCGGCACGACCGGTACTCAAATACTTCGTTGATCCGGCGCGACCGGTGGGCATGAGTTGGCTGGATGCGGAAGATGCCAACCTGGCCAACCAGTGGCAGTTGTTCATTGACCCCGACTGGGTGGATATCGATTTATTCGACTGGGCCGATATCGTCGGTGACCTGCTCGACAATGCCATCGAATCGGCCGTGGATGATTTGCTGTGGTTCCTGCCCGGTTGGGCGAAAAGCCTGATCAAGGCCATCCTCGGACCGGTAGTGGATCTGGTACGTGCCATACTGGATATCGGTGATGACATCGATGAATGGCTGTCGGATCTGCTGGGGGTCAGTCTCGGCGTATTTGATCTGATTCTCACCCTGGTGGCGGATTTCTTTGCCGCCAAGTATCCCCTGCTGGAAGTGGAAGATCCCTTCCCGGTCATGGGTTACCAGAATGGCCTCATTCCCATCAAGATTCCCATTGAAGACCTTGCCGTATCCATTGATGACACGGAAATGGTTCTCACTGCCAACGTAGGAGCTTCATTATGAAAGCGCGTATCCATCGTTCCCTGTTGGAACAGACCCGATTCGACAGTGGTGCACTCAGCCCCACGGATTTCGTGGTACATCCCTACCATGAGCCCGGCCTTTATCGGGCCGAAGTACGCCGTCATGGTCGCCATCAGTATTCCTTTCACTTCGAGGTGAGCCCCGAATCCAGGGAAATGCAGCTCACCATTGATCTCGCCGATCCGAAAAACAATGCTGATAAGGGAGACACCGATTGTGGTTGCAAACCCGGCTCCGGGGTCCGGCAACTGGCACCGGGAGGGTATGCTCTGTTTTATACAGCGACCGGAAGTGGCGGCTACAGTGTACGCACCTTTCCTGCACAGGCCACGGAAGCGGATGGCAAGCAGGTGTTTGACAGTACTGCCTTGCAGGAAGAAGACCTGTTCGGCATCACCCTGCTACGCCCCGGCTACTATGTATTCCGCGATGTGGAGCAGGATCTGCAATGCCGCTTGCATGTGGAACCGGTACTGCCGGGCAAGGAAGCCTATGTACCCCCCGAAGCCTTGCATCTGGATAGCCGGGAAGTGAAATCCGCCAAACAGGAAATCCGGCTATTGCAGGCACAAGGCCTGGTGTACCGCAGTCACGCCCAGGCACGCATCCTGATCGAGCTGGAAAAGCCCATTGATGTGGAAGTTCCACCCAGTCCGCCACGCAGCCGAACATCAAAAGGACATAAAAAAGCGGCGCCACGCAAACCGGTTGCCTCCTGGAAAAAAGCGGGCGTACAGCGCTGAAACCCGAGTGCTGGAAAGCGGGTGGCCGGATCGGGGAAAAGCAACTCCGGCCACCCTAGCTTACTTCTTGTTCTGTGAATGCACCCCTGGCCATGGTGCCAGGGAATTCAGGCACTGCACTGCATCAAGCGCGCACTCACAAGGGCCACTTCCAGTGCCTCTGTATCAATCACTTCCGGATACATGGCATGATTTTCCAGCACCTGGTCGGGGCGTTTCCAGGCCGCTTGTTCCAGGCGCGCACGGGTGGTGTTTTTCAGGGATTGATGGGCCAGCAGACGCGCGGCACTCCAGTCATGGAAATCCTGCACCACCAACCGGTCACGCTCACGCTTCCAATGCTCATCCACCAGCATTTCCGGAAAACTGACAGCTTCGTAGTGCCTGCCTTCCATGGCCTTGTCCACGCGCAAACCCTTCAGACCACTGCCACTGCCATCGCGGTTTCTGCGGATCCAGTGGGCCACGGGCATGGGCCGGCCGGCTTCATGAATCAGGTGTTCCAGCTGGTCCTTGTGAGGGACCTTCCAGGCACGCGGGTGCTGGTGGGCATCTTCTTCCGTCAGCACTGGCGATACAAAAGACGTATCGCCACTCAGAATCGGATTCCAGCTCGGATCAATGTGGGTACTCACTTCACTGAAAGACATGCAGGTTTTGAGGAGGACCAGGGGTTGCAGGCTGGATTTGCGCAACAGCCAGAGTTCGTAACGATCCATGATGGGAAAGGGGATTTCCGGCCGTTCCCGAATGGCCTTCATGAGCAGGGTATTGGCATCACCATGTACCTTTACCCCTTCGGCACTGTCCACCACCGCACCACCCCAGCGAAAGCGGCCACTGGGCGTCTGGGAACGGATCTTCCAGTTCTGGCCATCGGTGGAATAGGCAGCGGCCTCCCCCACATCGATGACCTGGATCACCCCCAGGTAGGGGCAACAGCGACGAATTGCATAGTAGGTTAACGGCACTCCTTCCCCCACTCGGCGATAAACCCGGTAGTAGGACCCGCTTCCATCACGGCTGTTCCGCAATGCCGCAGGGCCCCGTTTCCATATCCACAATAATGCTATCGGCTATTTCCTGTCTATTCTGTATGCCACATCGGCAAGGCGAAAAAAAACCGGATGTCAAAATCCGGTTCTTTTCCTGATCAGGCCGGATACCTTCAGCCTGCCATACTCGCAATATGGGCCTGAATGATTTTCTTATTGGGACCGGATTGCAGATTCGGCACCTTGGGTTTGTCGCCACCCAGGTATTGTTCCAGGGTAATGGTGGGTACTTTACGATTATCCACCAGGGGGTACATGGTGCAGCGCTCACAGGCACGCAACTTGGGTTGCGCACCGGCAGGGGCCTTGCCCGTGGGTCGTTTGCGGAGATTTTCACAGTTGGTGGTGCGCATATACGCCTGCTGCGGAATGCAATAGAACATCAACTCCTTGCTCACAGTCATTCTCCTCTGATGTGTATCATTATGTATTGCTGCAACGGCACCTGCCGTTGTCTTGGGCCTTGCTTTACGAACCATCTGCAGCGGATCCGACTGGGTGAAGGCGCTGCGGCCACAACCACGGAACCGTCTTCCTGACACCCACCCGCCAAGGGGTGGGTAACGGCATTCGCCAAGTGGGGACGAAACAGCGAATGGAGGCGGTATAACGGCGCAGAATAGCAAATACCGGCTTGGAAAGCAAATTTATTTGGTTATTTCAAAGACTTAGTGGGCTTTACCCTTACAGTTGCCCGGTGTATTCCCGGTTCACCGCGACCAAACTCCCGGTTTGTGGTCGATGCATCGCCGCAAGCTGCTCAAA
>CBDUNQ010000221.1:0-4650 GCA_965368625.1 uncultured Gammaproteobacteria bacterium | reverse complement strand
TTTGTAAACCAGCTCGGATTCGGGGTTATCGGATTCGGCAAACTCTACACGATGCCCTTCCTGGGCAAAATCCAGTGGATCAAGCCGGCTGAAAAACACGGCATCCAGATAGACATCCAGAAGATTATTGAAATCCTTTCGGTTCTGACTTGCGAACGGGTATGCCGTCCAGTCACTGCTGGTAAAGGCATTCATGAAGGTATTCAAAGAGCGGCGAATCATCATGAAGAAGGGATCTCGAACCGGATAATGTTCACTACCGCACAACGCCGTCTGCTCGAGGATGTGTGCCACCCCCTTGGAATCTTCCGGCACGGTACGTAACGCCACCAGAAACACATTTTCCGGGTTATCCGTTGCCAGGTGAAAATAGGATGCCCCGGTTTTTGTATGCCGATACTCTTCCACTGTCAGGCGCAGGGCATCGATGCGCTGGCTGCGCAACCAGGTGAACGCTGGATGCACCTGTGCCGGTGCGCTCATGGAATTCGCTTGTAATACCGTACTCATGAACGGTTCCTTATCCTGGAAAAAATAAAGTTCCATTGTACCCCGCAAGCGGGGTCACAGGGCAATGACTCCCATGAACAATGGGGGTGGATTCGGAATATCGCAGGTGAATTCACCTGCATCCAAAAGGAAATGAGGGGCTATCCACAACCACAAGGACAACCTGCCTCACACATTATCGGCACGTGGAAAGATAGCGTGCAGCGGGACCTTTACAGGGATCGGCAGTGAACACGGGCAGTGATGCATCACTGCGGGCATCCTGACCTACACTTTCTGCCGGCTTTACCTGCAGAGGATTTTCATGGACTGCCTGCCCCGTGGCCGCCACCTCGGCAGCAGACTTGCCAGCCGTATTTCCGGTCGTTTCCGCTGGCGCCACCATGGCGCGAGGAGAAACCGTCTCTGCCTTGGCAGGAACACGCGTTACGGTAACCGGGCGGGTCGCCGGCACCGGGGCTCGTGCAGTTGTCGATGTATTCGCGTCAGCCGGTGACCGCTGGTTGGCAACGGTTGCGCTGCCTCCCTCCATGGTACTTTCTTCGGCCCGGGTCATGGCCCCGGACGGCTTGTCTCCTACCGGACCCGCTCCCTGTGCAGGCATGGCGAACCGGGTATCGGAAACCGTCTCCGGGCGCTGTTGTTCGGCAACCGGTTCCACTTCTACTCGCAGTATGCGGGTTTCCGGCGGCAGACTGTCTGCCCGCGCCGGAGGCTCCGCCGGTTGCCGGGAAAGTGGCGTAACCGCCGGTTCAGCACCCTTTTGCGTAGTCAGGTACCAGAGCGCCACTGCGCTGGTACAGAGCAGTAGCACCGCCGCAATACCCAACACATCAAAACGCTTTTTCTTGGTGGGAGGCACCCTTATATCAGGCACTGCCTGAGATGCCTGAGCGCCTTTCTCCAGGGATTCGATGGCCGACAACAGAGGTTGATTTTTTTTCGCCTCATCCCGGGGAGAATCCACATTCGACACCAATCCGTACACGGCGGCATTACTATAGGTCATGGGATGGGATGAAGGGTCCGATGCGCCTAATTCGGGGGGGTGGATACGCACCTCGGGAATGGCAGTGGCCTTTTTGGCATCCGGTGAAACCGTTGCAGTTTCCCTGTTTGCGGAGGCTGCAGGTTCATTTTGCACTGCCCCGTCAACCGCTTTTGTGGCATCCACCTTGACCCATTCCGGCACCGGTGCCTGTCCTGGGATTTCGTGATCATTACTCGCAAGGGATGACTCAGAAGCGGCCGGAGGCCGGGGCTCATGAGTGGGGGACACTGAATCAGCGGGCGGCCGCTCGCCGGTTCGCCTGGGCATATGCCCACTGGCAGCGGGGACAGGTTCCGGTGCCGAATCAGGCAATGGATCATTCACACCGGACACTGAAGTCGCCCCCACCGTCTGGCTTGGACTGACCGGGGCTGCCTCAGGTATCCCCGGTACGGGCTTGGAGGCAGCGGCGACCACCGGTTCCATGCTCGCCGCTTTTTCCTGTTCCCGGTTCGCCGCTGCATGCCCGGTGGCAGGTGAAGTGGGCTCATGGGTAACCGGTTCTTTTTTTCCGGTGACACTCTGCAGACCCAGGGACAGGTCCTGCGCTACCACCAATGGGCTGGGTTCCTCTTCACCTTCCTCCAGTGGCGGCGGAGATGCGGAAAAACGCAGGGCGGGTGCTGTGGTAGCGGCTTGCCGCTCACGCACCACGGCGTGCACCAGTGTATCCGTGATACTCGGACTGGATTCCGCATAGCCATACACCAGGGCCATATCGCAGAGTAGATTAATGATGCGGGGGATACCGCCACTATAGCGGTAAACCGCGGCAGCGGCCTCGGCAGTAAAGATCTGCGGATCCGCACCCGCCACCAGAATTCGGTGACGGATATAATTCAGGGTATCTTCCCGCCCCAGGGGCGCAAGATGAAAGTCCATCAGAATGCGTTGCGCGAACTGGGTCAGCTCCGGGCGCTTCAGGGTTTCCCGCAAGCCCACCTGCCCCACCAGGATGACCTGCAACACCTGATGCTTGTCTGCATTCACATTGGATAGCATGCGCAATTCTTCCAGCGCATCCACGTTCAGGTTTTGTGCTTCATCCACAATCAAGACCGTGCGCCGGCCACGGCCATACTGCTGAATGACAAAATCGATGAAGCGCTCGTGGCGTTCTACGTCGGTACCTCGACTGGGTTCCAGGTCAAAGGCCATGAGAATCCAGTTCATCAGATCACCGAAGCTGTGCAGGGTGTTGTTCACCAATCCAACCGTGAACTGGTTACTCATGGTGGTGAGCAGCTTGCGAATGAGCGTGGTTTTGCCGGCACCGATCTCTCCGCTGATGACACAGAAGCCGGCATGGTTATGCAGGCTCAGCTCCAACAGCCCGAGCGCCTTTTCATGCTGCGGACTCAGGTAGAGATATTCCGGATTGGGCAACAGGGAAAATGGCTTTTCCCGAAATCCATAAAATGCGTCATACATCCGTAACCAACCCCCTCAGATTCACCTGGGCATCCTGCCGATTCGTGCCTGGCACCGCACACGGTGACCTGAACTTTTATTGTCTCTGGGGCACCGGGAGAAACCTACCGGCGCGAATCTTAACTCTATCACAGCCAACTCTGCAGTTCTCTACAGTCGCGACCCCTGCCCATGGGGAATGGCGGCGCGCAGCGGCATACCATGGCGCTCAAGAAAATCCGCAAGCGCCTTGGTATAACGCTCACCCGTCACCAGAAATCCCTGGTCATGATCTCCCTGGATTTCGAGAAATTCCTTTGGTTCATAGGCGCTTGCATACAAATCCACGCCATGATCAAAGCCAATGACGGCATCTTCCCGGCTATGGACCACCAGCACGGGGCTACGTACTTCGCGCAATCGCTCCCGTACCGGATAATGAATCCGCAACAGGGGACGCACCGGCAGCCAGGGGTAGTGCTCCTGGGCCACACTCGCCAGGGAACGGAAAGCCGCCTCCAACACCAGCGCACCGCATACATGGCGGCTGGCCAGGTACGCAGCCACCGCCGCCCCCAGGGATTGCCCCATGATCAATATCTGTTCCGGCGCCACCCCGCGCTGTTCCACCAAATGCTGCCAGGCGGCTTCAGCATCTTCATAGGTTGCGGCCTCCGAGGGCCGCCCCTCGCTTTGGCCATACCCCCGGTAGTCAATGATCAGGGTGGCAAATCCCAGCCCCTGCAACAGGGCGAGCCGCTCCAGGCGGTGGGAAATATTGCCGGCATTGCCATGAAAAAACAGCGCGGCCCCCCGCTGCAGCCGGCCCGCCGGCAGGGGTACAAACCAGGCATGAATACGTTCTCCCGACGCGGTATCCAGGTAAATGGACTCAAAATCCATACCGGCATCCGCCGGGCTGGCCTGCAACTGCCGGCCGGGTACGTGCGGGAGGAACACCATGGCCGGTTGTTGCCAGTACATAAAGACCACCAGGAGCAGGTAGGCAAGCAACAGCGACCCCAGCAAATACCACACATTATGCATATACTTTTCCCGGACCCTGCATCCTGCAGATGAAGCGGTCCTCCTCTTGGCGTACAATGCCGTTCCTATAACATCATAAAGAATCACAAGGATCCACAGTCCATGGCATTCCGACGCCTCTACATTCTGCTGTTCTTCTGTCTCACAGTGCCAGGTCCGGTGCTGGCCGTTGCCGACACCCCATCTGCCCGGGACGTGGTAATGATGACCACGGAAAAGCTGTTACTGGCATTACAGGAGCAAAAAGATGCCATCAAGAATGATGAAGCCATGGCCTACAACCTTGCCGATGCCACCGTGCTTCCTTATTTGGATTTTCCACGAATCACCCGCTGGGTGGTGGGTAAGTACTGGCGCTCTGCCAGTCCGGTACAGCAACAACGCCTGACCGAGGAATTCCAGAAATTACTCACCCGGTCTTACGTTACCGCCATGGTTACCTATGCCGACCAGATCCTGGCCCACGCCAATAACGTGCAGTATCCGCTGTCCCGCTTTCAACAGGATGACAAGAATGCCCAGGTCACCATGTTGATTAAGCTGGAAAACGGTAAGGATGCGGTGGTCCAGTATCAAATGTACCTGAGTGACCAGCAGTGGAAAATCTATGATGTGAAGGTGGAGGGCGTCAG
>CBDUNQ010000220.1:0-4663 GCA_965368625.1 uncultured Gammaproteobacteria bacterium | reverse complement strand
ACATCATCAAACATTTTACCAATCAGTGGACTGCCCTCCGGCACCACCAGCTCATGCAGGCTGAAGTTAACACCATATACATCATGAAAGTACTGCATGGAATCGGCACCACTGGTATGACTTTCCGATTTGCTTACCGGTAAGACAAAGCGACCGGCAATGACGAAATAGAGAATTCCTGTGACTACCAGTGCCAGCCCCACGGGTGTTACGGAAAACAAACCCCAGGTTTCCATCTGTTGCTCGGCAGGCAGAGCCCGGTTCGAGGTAAGAATCAGGTCATTGAGCAAAATCAGCGGACTGGAGCCCACCATGGTCATGGTGCCACCCAGGATGGCGGTAAAACCCATGGGCATCAGCAAGCGTGACATGGGAATTCCGGAGCGTGCAGATATCCGTGATACCACCGGCAGGAACAGGGCCGCCGCGCCCACATTCTGCATGAAGGAGGAAATGAAACCCACCGTCGCCGAGATGATGGGGATAATGCGTTTTTCCGTGGTGCCACCCACCTTGAGGATGAAGCTGGCCACCTGACCCATAAGACCGGTTTTATCCAGCCCGGCACCGATGATCATGACCGCAATGATGGAAATCACCGCATTGGAGGAAAATCCATCAAACAGATGCGTGTTATCCACCAGCCCCTGCTCCAGACCCATGAAGGGGGCAAACAGAGAGGTCAGCCCAAGCAACACCATGACCGTAGCTGCCGCTACATCCACGCCCACCACTTCAAAGGCAAACAGGTAAATGGTCAACATCAGCAGTGCGCTGACCCAGGCAATTTCCACGGAAGGCACTACTCTGGCAAGTAACACCGCCATAATGGTGAAAATGACGGCAGCGATGATCTGTTTGATACTCAAGATTCCCGGCTTGGCTATGGTTTTTTCTTCATCGGCGAGTTTGATCATGTTCATTCTCTGACTACAAAGTTCTAAGGATATGCCCCGAATGTTTACGGCGGAAACAACAGCATCGTATGACCACCTGTAAGCAACAGACGGGCATCGGGTGATCAGCAGCCAACCGGTTACAAAAAACCTGGGAGTTAGGGATATCGAGGAAAAGGTGAAAATGCCGGCTTCAAGAGTACCCGGCCACAGCCTGTTGGCTGCGGGTAGCCCTCATTTTCACGTACCTTTCCGGATACTGCCTTCCCCGCTCAGCGTAGTAACTGCTACGGGAAAATACCAACCACGCCGGGAGCGCAGGACGCGCATACTACTGGAAACCGGCTGGGTTTTCAAGATCGTCAACCAGGCACTAGATATAAATTTCTCTTTAAATCATACAGATATAAGATATCCATCGCATTACAATGCACTGCCAATCTACCCGGTACCCCGTGTGATTCCGCGTCATTGTGTGAGGTAGGCGCGCCAGCCGCCAAACCGCGTGATGTCTTGTGCATCCTGCACGGCATAGCCTTCACAGATAAAACTGCTGACCCAGCGCCCGTCGCATAATTCCACCTTACCCAGGCCAAGGGGAGCGGGAATGCCATTCAGAAAACTGCCCACCGTATCCAGGGGTAGCGCCCAGACCTCCACTTCAATGGCGGCGCCCGTAGTGCTGCGGATCAGACCGGGGCGCTGTGGTGGACCACCCGCCAATGCATAGAGACGATAGTGATCTGCAGTCGTGGTTTGCTCAAGCAATACCGCACCACGGTCCGTGAGCTGGGTATTAAGGGGCAAACCGGAAAGATGTGCCCCGCACACCGCGATGGGCAGGGTGCCGGGGGGCGCATACTCCGGTGTAACGCTATTAGCCGGACAGGGTTGCCCAGTGGCACCCAGGGTCAGCGACTGACCACAGTGCAGGCGATCCGCCAGCCGCATCAGGGAATGATCGCTAAAGGCCGGTGCAAATAATGTTACACCAAAGGGTAGCCCGTTCTTCTGAAACCCTGCCGGCACCGCAATGGCGGCCAGATCCAGCAAATTCATGAAATTGGTGTAGTAGCCCAGGTTGGCATTCAGTGTAATCGGATCCGCTTCCACTTCTTCAATACGATAGAGCGTACCCGCCGTAGGCGTAACGATCAGATCCAGGTGTTGCCACACCGCCTGTGAATACCGCTGACAGGCGGATAAGCGGTATTGAGCCTGAAAGGCCTCTACGGCCGTGGCGGCGGTAGCGGCGGAAATGATCTGCCGGGTAACCGGGTACAGGGCTTCGGGGGTTTCCTGAATGAAGTCTTCGATGGCAGCATAGCGCTCCGCCACCCAGGGGCCTTCATACAATAAGCGGGCTGCCTCAAGAAAGGGTTCGAAATCGATTTCAATGACTTCACCACCCAGTTGCTGCAAGTGCGACACGGATTGCTGAAACCGTTGCTCCGTTTCCTCATTGCCGAAGAAGTTGAGCTGGTCATCACGAGGCACACCAAAGCGAAAGCGGGTGGCAGAAAACATGGGGGCCACCACCGGTGCCGGACGCGCATAACTGTCCAGCGGATCATAACGGGCGGCCACATTCATTACCCGTTCCGCATCACCACAGCTCAGAGCAAAAATGGAAACGCAATCCAGGGTCCGACAGGCCGGTACCACCCCATGGGTACTCAGCAAGCCACGGGTGGGCTTGATACCCACCAGGTTGTTGAAGGCAGCAGGCACCCTCCCCGATCCCGCGGTATCGGTTCCCAGGGAAAAGCTTACCTGGCCCATGGCCACAGCCAGGGCCGAGCCGGAACTCGACCCACCGGAGATATAGTCAGGATTGAAGCTGTTCTTTCCCGGACCATAGGGGGAACGGGTGCCCACCAAACCGGTAGCAAATTGATCAAGATTGGTTTTACCCACGGGAATTGCACCTGCCTTGAGCAGGCATTGCACCACAAAGGCTGATTCTTCCGGCGTATAGGCATAGGCGGGACAGGCAGCCGTGGTGACTACCTGGGCCAGATCGATGTTGTCCTTGATGGCGAAGGGAATGCCATACAAGGGCAACTCATCCGGTGAACGGTCATCCAGTGCAGCAAGATATGGCTCCAGCTGGGCCAGGGACAGCCGGGTAATCCAGACATTGTGCTGGTCCTGAGCGGCGATGCGATCCACCACATCCGCTATCACGTCCCGCGGTGTGCACAAGCCGTCTCTATAGGCCTGCAACAAGGTGGAAATGTCGAGGTATTGCGGCGTAGTCATGGCCGTGTTCACTCCTGTAGCGCAATAATCATCAAAGCCTGCCCGGCCTTGACCGATGCACCCTGGGAACACAACACTTCACTCACGGTACCCGGTTCATCGGCTTCAATGGCGATTTCCATTTTCATGGCTTCGACAATCATCAACACATCACCGGCTTCCACCTGATCTCCCGGCGTAACGGCGATACTCCATACACTCCCGGTAACCGGCGAGGCAATCGCCATGCTACCTGCCGGAAGCTCAAAGGGTGCATCGGTTGTGGCAACCTCATCGGCAGCACGGGTGTCGGCTGTAAAATGGGCCTGGCCATTTAATTCCCAGCGTTCCCGTTCGGCATCAAAGGCTTCTTGCTGCCGCTCTTTAAAGGCCGCAATATCCCCGGCGTTCTGTTCCAGAAAGGTATTGTACTCACGCAGCTTGAGACGGGTGTCCTCTACGCTCAGCTGGAAACGTCCGGCAATGAAATCTTCACGGATCTGCTGCAATTCATCGGTGGACACCGGGTAAAAGCGCAATTGATCAAAGAAGCGCAACAGCCACTGCTTGCCATCGGTGAAATCGGACGTTTGCTTGTAGCGGTTCCACATCTGTACGGTACGGCCCACGAACTGGTATCCGCCGGGACCTTCCATGCCATATACACAGAGATAGGCACCGCCGATACCCACGGCATTTTCCGGGGTCCAGGTGCGTGCCGGATTATACTTGGTGGTGACCAAGCGATGACGCGGATCCATGGGGGTGGCCACGGGTGCACCCAGATACACATCCCCCAGCCCCATTACGAGATAGCGGGCGTTGAACAGGATATCCTTGACTTCGTTAATGGATTCCAGGCCGTTGATGCGCCGAATGAACTCGATATTACTGGGACACCAGGGGGCATCGGGGCGCACCGATTGCATGTACTTATCAATGGCCAGCCGGGTACTGGGGTCATCCCAGCTCAGGGGCAAATGCACAATGCGGCTCGGCACTTCCATATCTTCAATGGCCGGCAGCTGATCTTCGGCCGCCAGTAGCGCCGCCAGTAATTCGGCCTGCGATAACACCTGGCTGTTATAATGAATCTGCAGC
This sequence comes from uncultured Gammaproteobacteria bacterium, assembly GCA_965368625.1. Classification (GTDB taxonomy): domain Bacteria; phylum Pseudomonadota; class Gammaproteobacteria; order DSM-19610; family DSM-19610; genus JAIVHA01. The sequence continues at coordinate 425 of CBDUNQ010000220.1, read as the reverse complement.
GACCGTATGCCGGGGGTCAAATCAAGAATCCCGGGCAATTGCTGTTGGTCGATCCATTCCATCAGGGCGTGGGCACGAAACCGCAGATTGAGATCCAGCACCTGGGGACCGTATTCCACCAGCAGATAATGATCACCGCACTGGCGATAACAGACGGCCACCTCGCCCGCTTCCGCCTCCTTACGGTGCAATACGGGTGTGGCACTACTGCCGGGTACCAGAGGTTCAGACGCCACGCCATAGGTGCCGGCAAGCTGTTCAATGGCCTGTTGCTGAGCCGCTTCGCGACGCCGGGCTTCCGCCACGGAAATACAATGGAAACGCACCGTATCACCGGGGCGCATTTGACCGACTTTCCAGAGTTCCGCCTGGACAATGGTGGCGGGACACACGAAGCCACCGAGACTCGGGCCATCGGGCCCGAG
>CBDUNQ010000219.1:0-4663 GCA_965368625.1 uncultured Gammaproteobacteria bacterium | reverse complement strand
GTAATCCACAGATATTGCCATGGGCATCGGTATGTTCGCAGCGTTCGGGAATCAGCTGTTCGGCATCCATTTGGTCTGGCGGTTGCTTTCCTACCATGGTTTCCCGGTGCCGACGTTCCGTAGCCAGGTAGGTTAACAAGGCGGTCAGACCCGCCAGGATCACACCACCGGTAGCCGGATCAAGTCCTACGATGCCCCGTACTTCCCGCAGGGGATAAGACATGGGAATCACAGGCCACTTCCGGCTGTTAAGCAAGCTCAGCAATGAAGTGGGTACAGGACTCGTGCTAGCAATGGTTTGCTGGTGTTGCAGCCAGGCTTCCACTTCCTGTTCATTGATGTCCCCGATGTTTCGAGAAGTCAGAAAGTGTTTCACGGCCGCTGTGAGGAGTGGCTGGATCTCCAGCATGTATCCCTGTTCTGTTGTGTTTGACATACCCTTCACCCGAATTTGCTCGGGACCGGGCCATGCAGTAGCCGGACCGGTACCCTGCCAGCCTGGATTGAACGCCGCTATCTGTTGGCACCCATCGGCCAGCCTGCCGTCACCGGCAGGCCATGCTGGTGCTAATTGAACAGGGCTTCGGAGGAAAAGCCTTCGCTTTCCAGAATTTCACGCAGGCGCTTCAAGGCATCCATCTGAATCTGCCGTACCCGTTCCCGGGTCACACCGATTTCATTACCCACTTCTTCCAATGTGGAGATCTTGTAGCCATGTAATCCAAAGCGTCGCTCCACCACTTCCCGTTGTTTGTCACTAAGACGCTCCACCCAGGCATCCAGGTTAAGTACCACGTCTTCGTCCATTAGTAATTCAGATGGATCCGGATTGTTTTCATCGGGTACCGAATCAATGATGGATTTTTCCGAATCACGACCGATGGGCACGTCCACCGAGGTGACGCGCTCATTCAAACCCAACAAGCGCTTCACGTCATCAATGGGTTTGTCGAGGAGATCGGCAATTTCATCGGCATTGGGCTCGTGATCGAGTTTTTGCGCCAGTTGCCGGGCAGCCCGCAGGTAGGTATTGAGTTCCTTTACCACGTGTATCGGTAATCGGATGGTACGCGTCTGATTCATAATGGCGCGCTCGATGGTTTGTCGTATCCACCAGGTGGCATAGGTGGAAAAACGAAAGCCACGTTCGGGATCGAATTTTTCCACTGCCCGAATCAAACCCAGGTTACCCTCTTCGATAAGATCCAGCAGAGCAAGACCACGATTCATGTAACGCCTGGCAATCTTGACCACAAGCCGGAGGTTACTTTCAATCATGCGTCTTCGCCCGGACTCATCGCCCTTTTGCGCCAAACGTGAGTAATACACTTCTTCTTCGGCGGTGAGCAGGGGTGAAAATCCGATCTCACTCAGATAGAGACGGGTTGCATCCAGGTGATTATCGGCAAATTCGCCGGCGGAATAGACTTCATTGGTGTGGGAATCTTGCGATTCAGAAACTTCATCATCCAGGTCTACATCGGATGCCATCGGTACAGACCGATGCATGCTGCGGGGGGCATCCATATGTCGATCGGAGACCTTGCTTGTTTTCGGCATGGCCAACCTCACTTAACTACCCTGTTGCGTGTGTTACCACCAGTGACACGGCAAACTGGCGGGCCTACATCCTCCTCCACTCCACAACAGATCTCTCGACCTGTGCAGGAACGCGAACGCTCCCCCCGTTATCGTTTTGGCAAATACTGCAATGGGTCAACGGGTTTTCCGTCTTTGCGGATCTGGAAATGCAATTGCACCCGATTGACACCGCTACTACCCATGTGGGCGATCCCCTGCCCGGCTTTTACTGCGGCTCCTTCCTGGGCCAGCAGCTTTTGATTATGTCCGTATGCACTGAAAAAATGCTTGTTGTGCTTGATGATGATAAGCCTACCGTAACCTACAAGTCCACTACCCGAATAGACAACTTTTCCCGCCGCCGCTGCACGTACATCCTGACCGGCATGCCCCGCGATATCGATCCCCTTTTTTCCCGCGCCGGAAGCCTGGAAGCCTCGCACTACCCGACCCTGCGTCGGCCACACCCAGGTATTGATTCTTGCCGGAAGGTTTTCGGTAAGCGGCTGTTTCACTACTGTTTTTGTAGTGTTTTTCGGTATTACACGGGGTGTACCAACAGGAGGTCTGGAGCTTGACGCCGCAGATGGTGATGATGCTTGCGGCACACTGGGCTGCTTAACAGTTGTTTTAGCAGATACTGATTTACTTGTATTAGCGGGTGCTGTTTTAGTGCGCGGATACAGGTACAGCACCTGCCCCACTCGAATCGTGTATGGCGCACCAATGCGATTCCATTGGGCAATATCCTGATACGCCATACCGTATTCCCAGGCAATGGAATACAAAGTGTCACTGGGACGCACCCGATGGGTTTTGGGTACCCACTTCAACCGTTCCGCACGATCCCCTACCGGTGCACGAGGCATGGATCCACCACAGGCAGCAAGCCACAGCGAGCTAAACACCAGCACCACTACCAGCGCCTGCGCTCCCCATAATCGTCTTCTGCCTATACAAGCCGCCACTTGACCTATACACCCATGCTCATGTCATCGCTACCATGGTTCAGCCACCTGGGCTATTGCAGCGTACATCATACTCTCTGGTAAAAGCCTGTTGCACACCCGGTGACGATTTGCGAATACTGAATGACTTGCAGTGACATACCCTGGCACATGCCTTCTTGGAAAACGATTGCGTGAAATCAGCGCAGCATCAGGTAGGCTATCACACCCATCACCACCACCGCCCAGCCAATACGTTCCACATAGGTACGCAAGGCGGCTTCCATGCGTGGCCCACCCCAGGCCAGCAGGCCGGCTACCAGAAAAAAGCGTGCGCCGCGCCCAATGAAGGAAGCAATGACAAAGGGTAACAATGGCATGGCAAGGGCGCCGGCGGTAATGGTGAACACCTTGTAGGGTATGGGAGAAAATCCGGCAATGAACACGGCCCAAAAGCCCCATTGCTCAAACCAGGCGGAGGCATGCAGATAATGATCATGCCAGCGACCGCCTTCACCGATGAGCGGCGCTACTAATTCCAGTCCGAACTGACCGATAACATAACCCAGTAAACCACCCAGCGTGGAAGTAACGGTGGTGATCAGGGCATAGCCATAGGCACGTTTCGGTTGTGCCAGACTCATGGGAGCCAGCATGACATCGGGTGGAATCGGGAAGAAAGAGGATTCCGCAAAGCTCAAGCCACCCAGATACCATACTGCGTGACGATGTCGTGCCCATTTCATCATGGTGTCATAAATACGGGTGAACAGTGCCATCAGCCGGCACCTCCGATCAGGGGTACGAAGATAACCGGCTCCAGCTGGGTGGATTCAAACCCATTGGGCGTGCGTTGTATGTGTGTAAGTATCTGATGATTTCGATTGCCAATGGGCATGATAAGGCTCCCTTCCGGCGCCAGTTGTTCCAACAGTGCTGCCGGCACTTCTTCCCCTCCCGCAGTAACGACAATGGCATCATAGGGAGCGAATTCAGGCCACCCCCATGTGCCATCGGAATGCTTGGGACGAATATTACGCAGGCCCAGGCGGCGAAAGCGCTGCCGCGCCTGGGTTGCCAGTGCTTCAATGCGTTCCGTGGTATAGAGTTTTTCCACCAGGGGTGCCAACACCGCAGCCTGATACCCGGAACCGGTTCCCACTTCCAATACCTTCCCGGGATTATTGGCGATGGCAAGTTCGGTCATGCGCGCCACGATATAGGGCTGGGATATGGTCTGACCATTGCCGATAGGCAACGCCGTATCTTCATAGGCACGGCTGGCCAGGGCTTCATCCACGAACAGATGACGCGGTGTGGCCCGCATCACTTCCAGCACAGCGTTATTGCGAATGCCTTCCTGACGTAAGCGCTCAATCAGTCGATCGCGGGTACGCTGGGAGGTCATACCGATACCACGGGGACTATGTATCATGGAGAGACGTCAGCTCCGCAAGCCAAGCCAGGATGCCACCACGGGAATGGCATCGTGGCGGGTCAGGTCTACGGTGATGGGGGTAACGGAAACATAGCCTGTGCGAATGGCATGAAAGTCGGTGCCCAGACCGGCATCCTGCTCCGGCCCTGCCGGTCCCACCCAGTAAATGGGGCGCCCCCGGGGGTCACGCTCACAGACCACCGGTTCCGATTTATGACGATTGCCCAGCCGGGTGGCACTGAATCCTTTGAGTTCATCCCAGGGCACATCGGGTACATTGACATTGAGCAGGGTATCCGCGGGCAAGGGCTCATCACACAGCCGGGTCACCAGCTCCAGGGCCACCCGTGCCGCCGTGTCATAGTGGCGGGGAGTGGTATGGGCGGCCAGGGATATGGCAATGGCCGGCAATCCGAGGAAGCGGCCTTCCATGGCGGCCGCTACGGTCCCGGAATAGAGTACATCATCTCCCAGGTTGGCCCCGGCATTGATTCCGGAAACCACAATATCCGGCTCCGTCTCCAGCAAGCCCGTGATGGCCAGGTGAACACAATCGGTGGGGGTGCCATTGACACGAAACCAGTGCTCATTCACTTCCGTGGCGCGTATCGGATTGATCAGAGTGAGGGAATTGCTGGCGCCACTGCGATCCTGGTCTGGAGCCACCACCGTCACCTGCCCCAAGGCGCCCATGGTT
>CBDUNQ010000218.1:0-4670 GCA_965368625.1 uncultured Gammaproteobacteria bacterium | reverse complement strand
GCCTGCAACCTGTCCAGTCGCAAACGATCACGCTCATCAAATAAGCGCCGACTGCTGATGGCCACGGCACCCAGGGTGCCGAGGCCGCTGCCAGTGGCAATGAGGAACATGATCAGTATCTGGTACTTCACCGCTTCCACCGGCGCGGCGCCGGCGAGAATCTGACCCGTCATCATGCCCGGCAGGCTCACCACACCCGCCGCCGACATGGCATTGATAATGGGTATCAAACCACTGCGTATGGCTTGTTGGCGCAGGTCGGCAATGGCCTCACGACCGGTGTAACCGAGCATCAGTTGCGCCTCGATACGCCCATGCTGATCCAGGGCTGATTGTGTCAGGCGATCCATGGCCACGGATACGCCATTCATGGTATTACCCAGCAGCATGCCCAGTAGGGGAATGGCATATTGGGGCTGGTACCAGGGGTCATTGCCAATGATGACCCACAGGGCAAACAGGGTGACGGTGAAGGAGGAAAGAAACATGGAAAGGGTGCCGATGCCATAACTCCATGCCCCACTGAAGCGCCGGTGCTGACGGGCACGCACCTCGTAGCCCGCCACCAGGAGCATGATGGTGGAAAGCAGCAGTACCCAGACCAGGCGGCCATCGGCAAACAGGCTTTTCAATACCAGGCCGATGAGCAGTAACTGAATTACCGTGCGTGCCGCGGCGATGAGAATCTGCCGGCTGAGCAGCGCATTGCTGCGGCGTGTAAACACGGCCAGTAAAATCACCAGCACGGCGGCAATGCACAAATCCAGGGTGCTCAGGTGAATCATGGATGTTTCTCAACAGGCATCTGTAATTGTCCATTGGCCTGCAGCTCCCAGCGGCGGCTGCCCATGCGTTGTTGTTGCACCCGGTCATGGGTAACCCAGAGACAGATACCTCCCTGTTGGAGAAATTGCAGCACTGCGTGCTCCACACGGCGGGTGTTTTCCGGGTCGAGGTTGGCGGTGGGTTCATCCAGCAGCAACACGCTGGGGTGCCGTGCCAGTGCACGCAACAAGGCCAGTCGTTGGCGCTCGCCACTGGATAAGCGGTGGATCTTCCAGTGCATTGCCTCGAGGGGAAAGCCCAGCCGTTCCAGCGGCATCTTTTTCTCATCGGGAAAATGCGCGGCAACGGTATCTGCCCACCAGTGGGTCTCCGCCGGCACATAGGCCACCCGCTTTCGCCATTGGCTGCCGGCGATATTCCGGGCCTCGACGCCATTGAGCAATACCTCTCCCTCGTGGGGGTCGAGATCGGCAATGGCACGCAGTAACAGGGTTTTACCGCAGCCCGAGGGTCCGCTGAGGGTGATGCATTCACCCGCCTGCAGGTGTGCATTCATCGGCGGCAGGCCATGGGGCCGTAGTTGCTGAAGCTGAAGCGAGGTCAGGGCCAATTTCCTTGCGGTCGATGCTGTTTCTTTACCGGAGTGAACCGGCACGGTATGGTCACGCGGATCCATTCATCCTCTATCCGGTAGGCGACATTATGGCAGACCCTGTTGTAGCACAAAAAGCACCCTATGGCGTGGAGCTGGAACCCGGTACCTATTACTGGTGCGCCTGTGGAAAATCCAAATCACAACCCTTTTGTGACGGTTCCCACAAGGGGAGTGAATTCAGTCCGGTAAAGCTGGAGATGACGGAAAAAGGCAAGGTATGGTTGTGTGGCTGTAAACACAGTGCCGACAAGCCTTTTTGCGACGGTACCCATAAGAGTCTCTAGGGGTTCCCCCGAAGAGGCAATTTGCCGTGAAACCGGGTGAAAATTACCAATCGCGTGCAGCTTCATGCTCTGTGGTTGCCGGTACGGAGTGGGTCACCGGAAGCTAGCTTGCCCACCCCATGAACACGTCCCGCAGGATGGGGCCCAGGAAGTGTTCATAGGACCAGGCGAAGAGGCCGGTGAGTGCAATGCCTGCAATACCCAGAATCACAGTCAGGCTTTCATTGCGACGCCAGCCACGGTAAACCCAGTAGGCTTCCAGCCCGGCAAAGCCGGCAGCCGCGCCAATGACCAGCACCACGTCCTTATTGTCGATTTCCATGGGCAGTAAAAAGATAAAGAAAAAGATGAAGGCTACCCCCAGCGGGGCAAGGGAAAACATCCAGCGTTGCACCTCTTGATGGTCGCGCTGAATATTCATGAAACCACCGGTTCTTTTTTCGCTGCTCATACTGCTCCCTCCAGTTTTCCTTCTTTGAAGCGCCTTATCCAATGGCTGCAGGCGCGGTCCTTCCTGGGAGCATAGTAATCAGATGTAAGGCACTGCGTCTAACTAGGTCTTGGCTAATGGCTGAAAAAAGGGTAGCCGGTAAGTAAGTCGATACCGGGGCATCAGCGAATTCGTACAAGGAATGTCAGAAATTCTTACAAGCGAATATTTATATAACTGATTGTAAAAAAAAAAAAATAATTTCAGGCCGCCAGGATCCCATGTGGATGATGTGAAAAAAAGTGGATTCTTGTAAAGAAATTCCGGTATTCCTTACAGTTTCAGGCAATTCACTGGGCTTATTTTAATTAAATATATTAAAATCAACTAGTTGAATTAATGGTGCGTAATTTGCTTGGTTTTCTTATTGGAGCGCTTGCGGAGTGCAAGCTGCCGACAATTGGAAAAATGAGGTCTATCGTATGCCTTCAGCGAGCATAACCCGTAGCCTGGGAATGGCGGTACTGTTTTTGGGATCCACACAGCTGAGTCACGCAGTGACGGTGCAGGTGGTTGGCTCTTTCAATGATCAGAGTGCTTCTTCTGTTTATTTTTATAACCGCACCCTGAATCAGGACGATGATGCCGTACCGGCGCAGACCTTACCCAGTAATGCCCAATCCACCACCAGCTCCGTGGGCTATTTTGGCTGGGGCATCGATGTGGCTGAGAGCTTCCAGAATCTGGAAATCATTCAGAGTCACTTCTGGTTCAATGGCATTGGCAGTGTGGATGGCGGTGCAGCCGTGGATCCGCTGCTGGGCAATCCGTTTTCATTGGGTACCTTCACCTATACCAATGAACAGACCATTCTCTCCGGTGGCCTGGTGGAAATCGATTTTGCCATGGATATATTGGTCGACGGCATCTCCATCACCCAGGGCTTGGCACCGGAATACCGCATTGAAATCGACAATACCCGCGATGGCACACTGAACCCCAGTGATACCGCGCGCCTGATCGGTTTGCCGGGGGACATTTCCTTCTTCGCCAACAATACCAACTACCTGCTGAGCTTCAATGGCTTCTCCCGTGATGGCGGGGCCACCATGGAAGACACGGCGACCCTGGCGGAAGGCGCACAAACCTCTGCGGAAATCTATGCAACCCTGACAGCCGTACCCCTGCCGGCTTCGGTATGGCTGTTTGGTATCGGCTTGAGTGCCCTGTTCGGGTTTGTAAGACGGGTACGTTAGCCAACGACGGGACAATCACTGTGACATGGCGTGAGGCTTCATGATTGCATCATGAAGCCATTGTCTGTGTACTGAGACTGTTTCACTACGTTGGCAATGACGCAGCCTGACCAGTCCCTGGCCTATCAGAGGCTACTCCCATTTTCAGGAATGCTGTTTATTGCCGTACATGGCTGCATCCGCTATTGCAATCAATTCTTCCGCATCCATAGCCTGATCCGGATAGAGGGCAATCCCGTAACTGGCACCTACCCGTAGGGAGTGACCTTCATAGAGAACGGGCTTGTTAATGGCAGCAACGATTTTTTCAGCAACGTCTTCCGCATGGCTCAGGGTATCCACCTCGCGTAGGATTACCACAAATTCATCACCCCCTACTCGAGCTACGGTATCCATATCGCGCACACTGGCTTGTATTCTCCTGGCGGTTTCCTGCAGTACCAGGTCACCTGCCTGATGGCTATAGGTGTCGTTAATGGGTTTGAATTTATCGAGGTCGATATAGAGTACGGCCACTCGAAAATGATCCCGCTTGGCGCAAGCCAGATTATGGTTCAGCCGTTCATGGAAGGATAGGCGGTTATGCAAGCCGGTGAGTGTGTCGTAATGTGCCCGCCGATGCAGTTCCGCTTCGGATAGTTTCTTGCTGGTGATGTCCGAGAGTATCGCGACATAATTGCTCACCTTGCCGCTTTTATCCCTGATGGCGGAAATGCGCAACCATTCAGTATAGAGTGTGCCATTGCGGTGGCGATTCTGCACTTCCCCCTGCCACTTTCCTGCTGATTGCAGGATATCCCACATGTGTTTATAAAAGTCTGCGTCATGGATGCCGGAAGAGAGCAGGGAGGGTTTCTTACCTATGACTTCTTCCGGTGAGTAGCCGGTGATATCCGTGAAGGCACGGTTCACTTCAATGATGTTCGTGCCCGCATCGGTAATGATGACGCCCTCGGTGGTGGTTTCATAGAGCTTGGCGTGTAGCTTCAGCTTGGTATGCAAGGCATCCTTTTCTCTATGGCTTGCCGCCAGTATCCCGCTGACAAGCGTACCCAGTGCAAGAATAACAAACCAGGCCAGCCCACTGCTGCCGTACAGCCGCGCCTTGAGCTTGTCAACGAATAGTGAGTTGGATACATCGGAAACGATTTTCCACTGATAGGATTCCGGTGGAATATGGTGGTGCCCGGAATGATCATCGACCAATTCCTGTTCGGAATATCCGCCGATGATTTTCACTGGAAACAGGGTGCTGTAGG
>CBDUNQ010000217.1:0-4672 GCA_965368625.1 uncultured Gammaproteobacteria bacterium | reverse complement strand
ACACTCGCAGCCAGGGGAAAAGAGGTATTCACCACCTACCGCTGCCAGCTGTGTCACAGTGACCCTGAACAATTCCAGCGCGATGATCCCCGCCGGCGCGTAACCGCACAAATGGCCAGCCTGAAAGAAATCGGCACTGACCCCACCATGGCAATGAATGCTTTGCAATATCAGGGGGAAAGTGGATTGTTTCAGGGTGAACGACAATCTTTTGGCAGCCGGGAACGCTTCGGGGAAAGCACGCCGGTACTCTATGCACTCCAAAAGGCAGCCACGGGTGTGATCATTGCGCGCGACCTGGACAAGTCCTGGATACGCGCCCGGCTCGAATGGCTGTATGACACCCTGGTAGCCTTGTTTGATAATCCAGTTCGGGAAAAAACGGTACGACATGTGGATTTTGAAGTAAACAATGACTTTCCCTCCAATCTTGCCGCCTACAAGGCGCGCCCACTGAATGGGATCTGGGCCACGGCTCCCTACCTGCACAATGGCTCCGTGGCTTCCCTCTACGAACTGTTTCTGCCCAGTTGCAGCGACGCGGAAATAGCCACAGGCAAGCTCTGCCGTGCCAATCAATTGGCAGCCGTGAATTCGATCCCATAAAAGTGGGCTTTGTCCGTAAAAGCATCAGTCAATTTCCCGGCATGACGGTCTTCGACACCCGGCTTCCAGGGAACAGCAACCAGGGTCATGAATATGCCGCAGGGAAAACCCCGGTGATCAAGTTAGCTGACGATGGCACACCGATACGTAGCGCCGATGGCAATTTTCTGCGGGAATGGCTACCCCCTATATCCGAAGTGGACCGACTTGCACTGGTGGAGTATCTGAAAACACTCTAGCCTTTTCCCTGTGAACTGAATCCAGCACAGCCGGTACACCACGCCTCCTGGCGCAAGAGATGGTTTTTTTGCCATAATGGGATAAGACTTTCTCAAATCCGGGCTGTAATTTCACCATGAATGATGATGTGCGCTTCAGCCATGCCGACAAGCTCGCCTTCCTCAACGAGGAAGGCGATCTCAAACAGAAACTGGTATCCGCACACCAGGCGGTGCAAAAGGATCTCCCTTTCATAGCCCGCATCGCACTGACGCTCTATTCACCGGAAAGCGGTATCGTAAAAACCTACCTACACAGCAGCGGCGAGGATGATCCCATCGCCCACTATGAAGACCGCTTGGATCATGCCAAATCCCTGCAAGAGATTCTCAAGCGTGGAAAACCGAGGGTGATCAATAATCTTCTCACCTTTGAAGGGGAAGATCATGAACATACACGCCGCATCGGACGCCAGGGCTATGCCGCAAGCTATACACTCCCCATGTTCAATAATGGCGAATTCATCGGCTTTATTTTTTTCAATTCCTATGAACGCGAGGTATTCACCGAGGCAGTGATGAAAGAGCTGGACCTTTACGGCCATCTCATCGCCATGATGGTGATCAATGAACTTTCTTCATTGCATGCACTCAGTGCAGCCCTTAAGACCACAGGTCATATCACCCACCTGCGCGACCCGGAAACCGGAAGTCATCTGGACCGCATGTCGCGCTACAGTCGGCTCATCGCACAGGCTCTGGCTGAAAAATTTGACCTGGATGATGATTACATCGAACATGTATTCATGTTTGCCCCGCTCCATGATATCGGAAAAATTGCCATCCCCGACCATATACTGCTCAAGCCGGGCCGCCTCAGTGAAGAGGAAATGCGCATCATGCGCACCCATGCTGCACTGGGCAGGGAAATCATCGATGACCTGCTGCGCAATTTTGGACTGGAGGGGGTCAGTCACGTTGAATTACTGCGCAATATTGCCGTCTGTCACCATGAAGCCATTAATGGCAGCGGCTATCCCCAGGGCATGCATGATCGGGAAATCCCTCTGGAAGCACGCATTGTGGCCGTGGCAGACGTCTTCGACGCCCTTACCAGCAACCGGCCCTATAAACAGGCCTGGAGTAATGAAAAAGCCTTCACTTATCTACAGAAGGTCGCCGGTGAATTACTGGATCGCGATTGCGTGACCGCGCTACTTGGGCAAGAGGAAGCCATCAAGGAGATCCAGAAACGCTTTCATGAAAATATCTACGGATAAGCCAGGCGCCACATTTCCTGAAGAGAAAAACAGCATGTTCATGATGATTTATCGGCGACGTTGCAGCTGCGCACTATGCAGATAGAAGCAATACAGGCCCACTGATGCCGGCAATAAAAAACGCAAAATATCCCCGGGGCTCTGAAATGGCAGCTGCGTCAGGGTATCTTCATACATGGCCGGAAGATAGAAAATCGGTAGCATCACACTGAGTATCAGCAACAACAGATTGATGCTGCTTTCAATCATGCCCGCCAGGGGAAGCCAGTGAGGCCAACGCCAGGCAAGCGGGGTCAATAGAATACACAGCAGATAATAAAGACCACGCCATACCGGGGAATCCAGCAGCGGTATTCGCAGATCCCAACCCCACATCACCTCAGCCAGCATGAATGCCGGGGTAATACCGTAATACAGGGTTACCAGACTCAGGGAACGATTCATTCATCGCCACCGCGAACCGTACCACCCACTGGTCGCCAGGCTTGTTCACTAAGTTGACCGGGATCCTTGAGCCGGTAGACAAAGGCTTCACGCCAGCGCCCATCATGACAGTACACGGATACCAATACACGCCGGTACTGATTCCCTTCATAACGATCCAGACGCTTCAACATGCGCAGGCTGAGACCATGGTACAAGGTTCCCATGGTTTCCAGGTTTCCGGATGGAATAATACCGGGGTAGGGAGCGCCCTTCACCCGTGCACAACGATATCCCGGAAGACAGGCGCGATTACCTGTCAGTGCATGACCGATAAGCGCGCACAATTTTTGTGAATCTTCCAGGGTTCCATAGGTAAACAGGGCGTACGACAAGGCAATGAATCACGTCAGTTGGTGATCGAAGAATTCCAGCATGGCCTTCCAGGTGGTATCCATGGCTTCCTGATCATAGCGTTCACTCCCGGGGTTGGTGAATCCATGGGCTGCCTTTACCCGCAAGGCCTTACTCTGTTTTCCCGCAGCCTGCATGGCAGCTTCAAATACCCGTTGTTTTTCCGGCCACGCCCGTTCCTTCTCTGCATAGATGGCCAGCACCGGAGCCTGCAACACCCGCAGTGAGTGGGCATTGGATTCCAGCCGGCAATACCCGGCCACTACAGCACGAACCTGTTGTGGAGCGATCAAGGCGGCACGCAAGGCCTGCTTGCCTCCCATGGAAAATCCCAGCGTTCCTATGGAACGGATATTACCCTGCATCAGAGTAAGACTTTCCTGAATCATTCGATCAGCCCGTGCCTGATCCAGGGCCTGCATCCAATGGCTGGCTTCTTCCGCATTATCGGTAACCCGGCCATTATAGAGATCCAGCGCCACACAGCGATACCCCTTGCAGGCGAGCCAGTCAGCCCAGTCGCGATTATGATCGCGCAAGCCACCCCACTCATGAAATAACAATACACCCCGCTCTGCGTTTTCGTCACCGGCCACATAGGCCTGAAAAGGCTCACCACACGCGGTGTTGTGCACCACGATTCTGCCCGTACGCAATGACGGCATCTTCCTCTCCCTGATCTACAGCGTTCTGCCCTCCCCCAATCATGCCTGACACATGAATTCTTCGGGCAATCCCTATGGTGCCGACCAGCCTGCCACACCAGTCATGTACAGCTTCCGTGACACGGTTTTCCATGCCGTCATCACAGACTGAAGCCTCCCTTGCGTAGCCTGGAATGGTATCACAGACCATCGCTCAGGTGGCCCTGGATGAAAGGTTAGAATTTGTCTTGATCCAAAAAAAAACCCGGTCCTGCCGGCCGGGCTTTTCTTGCCACCGCAAGGTGGCCGGGGTGCGACTATCAGGCCCTAGCTTTTGTATATCTCATTGGCAGCCGCCACAGCCACGCCGCGTTCAATCTTCGCCCCCAGGCTACTGAGCACCGAATCCAGCGCGCCCAGACAAAGCAATACATTTTTCTGGTTGCTGGAAAAACCCATCAGACCAATCCGCCATACCTTGCCGGCCAGCGCCCCAAGGCCGGCCCCGATTTCCAGACTGTATTCCTGCAGCAGACGGGAACGCACCTGGGCATCGTCCACCCCCTCGGGAATGGTTACTGAATTCAGCTGCGGCAAGCGCTCACCCTCCTTCACCACAAAGGAAAGGCCCATAGCTTCAAAGCCTGCCTTCAATGCCTGGTGATTGCGCATATGGCGTGCCCATGATTGCTCAATCCCTTCTTCCTGCAACAGCACCAGCGCTTCATGCAAGCCGTATAGGGCATTGATGGGGGCCGTATGATGATAGGCCCGCTTGCCTTCCCCACCCCAGTACCCCAACACCAGGTTGATATCCAGAAACCAGCTTTGCACCTTGGTTTTGCGGTTCCTGATGACTTCCAGCGCCCGCTCACTGAAACTCACAGGAGACAGGCCCGGTGTACAGGAAAGGCATTTCTGTGAACCGGAATACACTGCATCCAGGCCCCATTGGCTGACACGCAATTCAGAGCCACCCAGGGAAGTTACGGTATCGGCAATGACCAGGCAGTCATGGGCATGCGCAAGGTCAGCCAGGGTTTTGGCATCGGACTGTGCCCCCGTGGAGGTTTCCGCGTGAACAAAG
>CBDUNQ010000216.1:0-4677 GCA_965368625.1 uncultured Gammaproteobacteria bacterium | reverse complement strand
TGGAGGCTGGGTTGACAGATCACATCATCGGTTTACCGGAGATAGGCGCTGCGCTGGCCCGTAGCCGATAAGCTTTGGTCTGTGGCTTCGGGGCACCCGCAGGGGCCAAAAGCGACAATAAATTGTCGTCTTACCGTGACCCTTCTGGTTCAATTTCACTAAATACCTGTTAAATATAGAATATTTAATTTTCTCTGCAAGCTGGCACGAATGCTGCTGCCCTCTGGGTATCACTTGTATTCCTGGAGCTCAGGGGCATGAAAATCTGGACCGTCGCCAATCAAAAGGGCGGTGTTGGCAAAACCACTACTACGGTCAGTCTGGCGGGCTTGCTGGCGCAGCGGGGGCATTCTGCACTGATGGTGGATCTGGATCCCCAGGGCTCACTGACGTCTTATTTCCGGCTCGACCCCGATCAGATGGAAACCAGCGTATATACCCTGTTTCAGGCCAAGGCCAATAAAACCACGCTCCCCAGTTTTGAATCTCTGGTGCGCCCCACGGCCTTCCCCGGGTTGCATCTGATCCCCGCTTCCACGGCCCTGGCTACACTGGACCGGCAATTGGGTGCCATGGATGGCATGGGTCTGGTCATTTCCCAGGCCCTGGCAGGCATGCGCGATCGCTTCGACTATGTATTTATCGATTGTCCACCTGTGCTGGGTATGCTCATGGTCAATGCCCTGGCGGCCTGTGAACACCTGGTGATTCCCGTTCAAACCGAGTTCCTGGCGATCAAGGGCCTGGATCGCATGTTGCGTACCATTCAAATGATCGGCAAGGCCAAGGGGGTAATGCCGCCGTACACGGTAATGCCTACCATGTTTGATCGCCGTACTCGGGCGGCCATTGAATCCCTGCGTACCTTGCGCGAGCAGTACAATGAACATGCCTGGAACAGTGTGGTCCCCCTGGATACCAAGTTTCGCGAGGCAAGCCAGGTGGGGGCACCGGTTTGTTTTCACGATCCCCGCACCCGAGGTTCCCGCGCCTACGAAGTATTGCTGGAATACTTACTGGAACCGCGGGATGCCGCCCCGAGGGCCCTGGCGCAATGAGTGATACGGAGGAAAAGCGACAGGCACTGCTGGATCAACAACTGGCCCTGGGGGCATATTTCGGCAGTCTACTGGAGACCCCCGTACAGGAGCTGGATGAAGAACCCGTTGTAGACGGTGACGCAGGGGTGGCTTCCGCTACGGGACCGGAACCCGTGTCGGCACGGGAAGTGTTATCTCCACAGCAATCCATGGAAAGCATTACCCAGGCAACCGTAGCCACACCCGTAGCCACACCCGTAGCCACACCCGTAGCCACACCCGTAGCCACACCCGCAGCCACACCCGCAAGGGTCCCGGAGGTGGAGCGTGCACCGCCCAGGTCGCCAGGCGGCGGAATTCCGGACTGGGGTCAAGCCCAGTTTCAATCCCTGTTATTTCAGGTGGCGGGGCTTACCCTGGCGGTGCCTCTGGCGAAACTGAGCGGTGTAATGCCACTGGATCTCGCCTCGGTCACTCCCATGCCCGGGCACTCACAGCGATTCCTGGGATTGATCGAACGCCATGAACAAAAGGTCCGTATTGTGGATGCCGCGCGGGTGGTGTTGCCACCGGATCGTCTATCGCACTCCGTAGATGATTTGGAACAGCGGATTTCACACCTGGTACTGGTGGGGGAGGGAGCCTGGGGTCTGGCCTGTAGCGGCATCGGGCAAGTGATTTCCCTGGGAGCGGATGATGTGAAATGGCGTACCCCAAACGGCAAGCGTCCGTGGCTGGCCGGTACGGTGATTCAGCAAATGTGCGCCTTACTGGATGTGGATGCACTGATTCGGCTGTTACAGGAGGGGCAAAACAGCCATTAGTGGCATGGTTTCTGCTTAAAGTTAATTATTTCCGGCAAGTGACCGATATTTGACGTGAAGGATGCCAGGCCTGGCTACACCGTTACAGAGGTTGAATATGAACCAAATGGTACAGAGTTCCAATGACCCTATTGTTCAATGGGTTACCTTCCGTCTAGATGACGAAGTCTATGGCATCAATGTGATGCAGGTGCAGGAGGTGCTGCGGGTAACCGAAATCGCTCCGGTGCCGGGCGCCCCGGATTATGTGCTGGGTATCATCAACCTGCGTGGTAACGTGGTCACGGTGATTGATACTCGCATGCGCCTTGGTCTATCGAGCCATGAACAGGATGATTCCACCCGTATTGTCATTATCGAAGCCGATAAGCAAGTGGTTGGCATTCTGGTGGATAGTGTGGCGGAAGTGGTGGATTTGCGTATGTCGGAAGTGGAGTCAGCGCCCAATGTGGGCAATGACGAAAGTTCCAAATACATTCAGGGGGTGGCCAGCCGGGATGGCGAGCTACTGATTCTGGTGGATCTCAAGAAATTGATGAACGATGAGGAGTGGGCCGAACTGGCTGGCTTCTGATGGCACAGGACCATGACCGATGCGGGCAAAATCGTCCCCCCTCTTCCCGCCTGGCCGACCCGGCCGGTGGAAAAGGTGCGGCGCCGCGCTCCCGGTCAGGAAACGCCGGCCCACGATCAGCGGGATCCGTCGAAACGAGAGCAGGAATCGCCAGACGATGACAAACCCCATGTGGATGAATATGCCTGAGGCAAGCCGATGACGATCATGATGGGAATCCTGGCTGTGCTGGTGGTGATGGCACTGGCGGGTGTGGCTTGGTTATGGAAACAGCTCCAGCTTGCACAGCAGGATAGCCGGCGTCTGGAACAACAGGTGCAACGCTTGCTGGAAGACCTGGGTGCTCTTTGCCATGCCTCTGTGGGGGCCGGTGATCATGTGGTGAAATTGGAGCAACAGATTCGGCGGGTGCTTGATCGTCAGGACCAACTGGAATTGCGCAGCAGCAATGAACGCTCCTATCAACAAGCCATCGAGATGGTACAGCGGGGTGCCAGTGTCGAAGAGTTGATACAGCATTGCGGTCTGACCCGTGGCGAAGCCGATTTGATTGTTATGCTCCACGGCATGGCGGAAGCCAGCTAGGCGCGGGTAACGTCGTTCATAGGTTGTCCTAAAAAACCACCGTTACATCGAAAAAAACCAATGTCATTCTGAAGTAAAGCCACCGTCATTCCGAAATAAAACCACCGTCATTCCGGCGTGCCTCGACCCACAGGGTGAGGTACGCATAATGATCCCCAAAGGGGTTCTATGCGCCAGGCCGGAATCGCTTGCATGCACTGCCAGAGTATGGAGTTACCGGCCTATGCCGCAATGACGAGTAGTAACCGCTCGTCAAAAATCCTCTTTCACTACGGTGGCATCGGGAATCGGTGGCGCCTTGCCTGACAGGTAATAGGCAAAGGCAATGATTTGCGCTACGGCAAGGTACAGCGCTTCCGGAATTTCTTCCCCCAGATCCACCTTGGCCAGCAGTTGCGCCAGTTCATGGTTTTCCTGCAAGGGAATATTATGTTCACGGGCCAGGGCGAGGATCCGCTCCGCTACTTGGTCATGGCCCTTGGCCGTTACCCGCGGTGCACTTTTTCCATCATATTGCAGTGCCACTGCCAAGGGTGGTCTTGGTGTACGGTGCGTGTTCATATGTGTTCATCCAACAAAGAAGCCCTGGAGCCGGAGGGAGTGGGGAAACTCGGCATGCTGCCCCGATGGCATTGTAACTCCGCCACCGTCAAGCCGGCTTCTTCCAGGTGCTCACGTAATTCCCGCAAATGTTCCTGCAGATAGGGTACTGTACCGGCTTCCGTGGCCCAGAAAGCAGTGGAAATCTCTTCGCCCCGCAGGCTGACCCGTGCCTGCATGGGGCCCAGGCCAGGCAAATCAAAGGCAAGATACACCGTCCAGCCAGCTGTCTGCTCACGGGCATTACGCGTGTTTTCATCTTGACCGTAGCGAATCTGCAGTGACCACAGATCGGTTTCTGTACCACGCCGAATGGGTAAATCCAGCAGCCATTCCAGCCCACTGGCCCTGTCCTGGGGCAGGGACGCCAATTGGGTGAGCTGAACCCGTGCCACGGCGGCTTCGGCTTGTTTCTGTAATTCCGGCCGGAGCAGGCTGGCAGGGTCCATTGGGTTCAGGCCGGGAAGCCGTTGTGCGCTGTCCCGTGCCATGGGTATGGGCGCCTGTCCGCGGTGTGGAGGAGGGGGGGGCGTAGTGAACCGGGGGCTGTCAGCGCGCGCGGTCAACGGGGGTTGTGCCCCTTTTCCGGCTTCAGTGGCGCTGGGCAATGCGGTATTGAGGGTGCTGGTGGCTGGATTGGGGGGTGCCATCGTCCGTGGTGGTGTTCCCGTTTGTGCACTGGCCCCTCTGGCGCTGGCTACCGTGCCCTGAGGGGTGGCTGGGCCGCCACTGGCAGGTGTAGTAGCGGCAGGGTTGGATTGCGCCGTAGGCGTTGCGGGGGTGCCTGACCCTTGTGCTCCGGGTGTTGGTGTGGCTGGGGTAGTGGCCACCCCACTCGGGTTGGGAGGCGGGCTGGCCGGGTTACTGGGTCGCCCATTACCCGCGCCCGATGAGGACAGGCCCGGCCAGTTGCGCAGGAGCTGTACCAGTCGCAGCAAATTGACCTTGATGTCGGTATTGAAATCGATCCGGGCACCCTGCCCTGAAGCCTGCAGGCGGGATTCCAGAAACAGGCCGGATTCTGTATCAGCTTTTCAGCCGTAGCCATGTCTGG
>CBDUNQ010000215.1:0-4677 GCA_965368625.1 uncultured Gammaproteobacteria bacterium | reverse complement strand
CGGAAATACTGCTGCAATCGAATCTGAGCCGACAGGAATTACTCACCCTGGGGATTCATCTGTTGCAGGCTTCCTGGGCATCGGGCCTGCTATCCGATGGCGAACGTCAAGCCCTGGAACAACCCCTGCATAGCCTGGTATCGTCGGAAACTGTTCCCGGTTCACTCTATTCCCAGGCCACAAGACGCCTCTCCCTCGCCGCCGCCTGGGGTGCCATGACCGTGCGCTATACCTTCGCGGAAGCCCTGTTGCGTTACACCGCACTGGAGCCTGGTGCCGATCGCTTTGTGGATGACACGCTGCGTTCCTCGGTTTTGCTGCCGCTGGGTGAAGTATCTCATCGCCTCGCACTGGATGGTGCCGCGGTTGCCGGTCTGTCCCATCAATTCTTCGGCAAGCGTACCGGCCGCGTACTGGGAATCAATCCGGGCGTGGCGCGTGCCCCATTGCGGGTGCTGACCAGTGATGAACTTGCCAGGGGGGTGCAGCCGGGCAGTGATGAAATCGTCGTGCTTCCGGAAACCGTAGCCGAACTCAACCCGGTTGCGGGGATACTCACTCTCGGGGAAGGAAACCCCCTGTCCCATGTACAGATGCTGGCCCGCAACCTGGGTATTCCCAATGTAGTGGTCAGCCCGGAATTGCTGTCACAACTACAGCGGGAAAACGGTACCAGGGTATTACTTGCCGTGGCTGCCGATGGCCGCGTATACCTGGAAAAAATGCCGCAAACCATGGCACAGGGAGAGACACATGGGGAACAGAGCGCACCATCCGAAGCCCACAAACCGGTGGTAACCGCACCGCCCAATCTGGATTTCCGGGAACCCATCGCCCTGGAAGCCCTGAGTGCCGCACTCTCGGGCAGAGTAGTGGGACCCAAGGCCGCCAACGTAGGTGAACTCGCGCGCCGTTTTCCCGGCCGCATCGCCGCCGCCGTGGCGCTACCCTTTGGTGTATTTGCCGATTATACCGCGCAACAGCGTCTGGCGGTGGCACAAGCCTATGAAGCCTTTCGCGCAGGCACACTGGACCAGGACGGTCTGGATGGTGTACTGGATAAGGCCCGCATGGAGGTGGCGGCCATGAGCCTGGAGCCGACCCTGCAAAAAACCCTGGCGCACGCCATGGAAGAAGCCTTCGGTACACCCGGCAGTTACGGTGTATTCGTACGCTCGGATACCAATGTGGAGGATTTACCCCAATTCACCGGCGCAGGCCTCAATGAAACCATCCCCAATGTAGTCGGCCTGGCAGCCCAGCTGGCTGCCATTCCCCGCGTCTGGTCCTCGGTATATTCCCGTCGCGCCATGGCATGGCGCGGTCGCATTCTGCAAAATCCGGATCAAGTGTTTGCCTCCATCCTGTTGATGAAAAGCGTACCTGCAGAAAAATCCGGTGTGCTGGTGACCCACGATCTCTACACGAACAGGGAAGGGCTCACCGTATCCACGGCCTGGGGTGTGGGTGGAGCGGTGGACAATGAAAGTGCCGCCACAAGGGTACTCTATAATAACGGCGACAGCCTGCTGCTGGCGGAAGCCAAAGCCGCGTACCAGCGCCTGCTGGATCCCGCGGGCGGAATCCGCTGGCTACCGGCGAGCAGTGGACCGGTGTTGACCGAAGCGGAGCAAAACGATTTGCGCAATCTTGCCACTGAAGTCATCAATCAATACCCGCCGGTATTGGATGATGGAGGCAAAGCCTTGCCCTGGGATATCGAATTCGCTTTCGCCGAGGGCAAGCTCTGGCTTTTGCAGATACGGCCCCTGGTGCAACGCGGCCATGTGGAAGCCGGCAAACTGATCAGCGATCTGCTTCCCAAACCCTCATCCATGGAAACCGTTCCACTCCATGAACCCCTTTCCATTACCACGGATACCGGCCATGAATAAACCGTCTATTGGTGCCCTGATCCTGACCCTTACCAGTCTTTCACTGCAAGCCTATCCCCTGGATGGGATTGATGCCGGCATCAGTCGCCTGGAAGGCTATCAATTGCAGCAGCAGCGCCCCACCGGGAGCAAGTTACCCGTTGGCGCATTACTGGGCATCGATCACATTCGCCTCAATCTGAGCACCGTGCCAGATTGGAATCTGGATGATCAGCCGCAGGATCCACAGCTCCAAGCCGCACTCAAAAAAATGTTCGGCAACCGCGACCCATCCTATGGCATCACCCTCATTGAGTTCACTGACCCGGAAAATATTCGCTGGGCGGGTTTGCGGGAAACCCGTGCGCAGGCGCCCGGTAGCGTAGGCAAAGTACTTTGCATGCTCGCACTGTTTCATGGTCTGCAACAGGCGTTTCCCGATAGCAAAGACCGCCAGCGTATTCTGCGCGAACATGTGGTCACGGCCGGGGACTGGGTCATTACCGATCAGCATAAGGTACCGCGCTTCACTCCGGGTGCCGAACGCCTGCGCTTTGCCATCATCCAGCCCGGAGAACGGTACACCCTGGCGGAATGGCTGGATCATATGATATCCGCCTCGGCCAATTCCGCCGGTAGCACCATCTGGAAGGAAGCCATTCTGCTACGCGCCTTTGGTGAACAGTACCCCCCCACACCCGAGCAGGAAGCCGATTATTTCCGCACGACACCGCGCAAGGTACTGGGTGAACTGGCGCAAGCCGTCATCAACGATGCATTACGGGATGCCAATCTGGAAAATGAAGTACTCAAGGTGGGTAACTTCTGGACCCGGGTGGGCAAACAAAAGATTCCCGGACCGGGAGGCTCCAGTGCAACCACCAGAGCACTGGCGAGTTTCCTACTCCGTCTCGAACAGGGTCGCCTGGTGGATGAATGGTCCAGCCTGGAAATGAAACGCTATCTGTACATGACCAAGCGCCGTTATCGTTATGTGTATGCCCCGGAATTGGCCAGCTCCGCCGTCTATTTCAAGAGCGGCTCACTCTACCGCTGCAAACCGGAAGCGGAATTTGCGTGCGGAAAATACATGGGGAATGTGGAAAATGCCATGAACTCCATTGCCATCATCGAATCCCCTGCGGAAAGGACTGAAGATCAGCGCCGCTATCTGGTAGCGCTGACCTCCAATGTACTCCGGGTGAATTCCGCCTGGGACCATGGCCGCATTGGCGCTGCCATAGAAGCCCTGGTGCATCAAGGTCATGCAGTGATCCGCGATAAAGGCAGTGAACAGGAAATCAGGGAATCGGGGCTTAGTGAATAGGCAGGGAGCCTGGCCATACCCCCACCGTAGCAGCTACCTTTTTCCCATGGTCGACAGGTATCCCGTGACGCAATACCGGAAATCCGTGGGAACTTTTCCTCCTGGATGACCACAAAGCCATATCATTCCCTGCAGGTACGCGGCTATGCCAGGTACAATTATTATCAAGAATCTCATGATGCTGGGGGGGCTGTATCTCGCCTATAGCCCGGCAGCACATGCCGCACAAACGCAAACCGCTATCCTGGCCGGAGGCTGCTTCTGGTGCATAGAAGCCGATTATGAAAAGCTTGATGGTGTATTGAATGTGGAATCGGGCTACATTGGCGGCACCCTGGACAACCCCACCTATAAAGAAGTCTCTGCCGGTGGTACGGGGCATATCGAAGCGGTACGCATTGAATATGATGCTGAGCGCATGAGTTACACACAGATTCTGGATTTTTTCTGGCGGCATATTGATCCCACCCGCGATGATGGCCAGTTCTGCGATCGCGGCCCCCAATACCGCCCCGCCATCTTCTATGAAAATCAGCAGCAACACCAGTTGGCACTGAACTCCGCCGCGCATATAGAGAAAACCAAGCCCTTTCGCGAACCCTTGAAAGTGGAGTTACTCAAGGCCGGCACCTTTTATCCCGCTGAAGAATATCATCAGGATTATTACAAAAAGAATCCGCTGCGTTATCGTTACTACCGCTTCAGCTGTGGCCGCGATGCCCGTGTGGAGCAACTGTGGGGCAAAAAGGAATAGCCGGTGTAAAATGGCTTACATTTGTCATTGCAAGCGAAGCGCGGCAATCTCCGTGAAGTGGCACTCAGTATACTGTTAAAAAGGCACTGTCATTGCGAGCCGCGAAGCGGCGTGGCAATCTCATTGGTGTGGCGGGAGAAGGGTATTGGAGCACAAGACCAAGTACCAACGGTATGAGATTGCCGCGCTTCGCTCGCAATGACGGTTTTTTATCATCGCTTCACTCATTCAGGTCGAGGCGCATCGCAATTAACCATGCATCAGCGATTACTTGGCTGATTACAGCAACGGATGCCCCTTGGGCAACTGCTTCGCATACCACAGGGCAAGCTTATGGCGCATGGTGGGCTGCGAAACCTGGGTTTCGGGAATCGGCTGTATGATTTTGTCATGTACCAGTAAACGGTAGATATACAATACCTTGTCGTTGGCTGAATCGGTCGGCTCAAAGACGGCAGCCCCACGGTCTTCTGCGTATTTCACTCCAGCCTCAATGGCAGCCTTTACCAGGGCGGCTTCATTCTTGTGTTTTTTCATCAGCAGACACCTTTATTGGTTGTGACACCCTGAATTCCGTGTCGCGTGGACAATCACTAGCTACCTGCCGCTATTGGCAGGTTTCAATGCAGGCAACATTTTTTATATTTTTTACCACTGCCACAGGGACAGGGGTCATTGCGGCCCACCGGCGCAGTTTCATGTCGTAGCGGTTGTTGCCTGGC
>CBDUNQ010000214.1:0-4689 GCA_965368625.1 uncultured Gammaproteobacteria bacterium | reverse complement strand
CACAGTACTCAGCGGTTCTGACCCGGCAACCCAATGGCTGTGTTGCACTTTTCCCACGGGAGTTCACAGACCCCGGTGACCCTGCGGCCCAATGCCGCCCGGGACAGCGCTGTGCGGTGGAATCTCACTACGACCAGAGGCGGGCGACTGCCTGTAACACACCTATTTTCTTCGTATTTTTCACCATCGTGGTGATGGCCCTTGCCTTAAAGGATTCCTTCTATTGCCCGCTAACCTCACTAGAGAGCAGACCGTAGTCCTGAACCTGGGGTAGGAACTCAGCGGTGGTTGAGAAAAGGGCAGGTGATTGTTCTGCTATCGCGGAGACCAGGCATCTGCAGATGCCGACCCTGTACTACACTTCGAGTATCGGGTTCCAACACGCATGCGAGGGAACAAGACAATGACAGTAGCAGCATCAAATCTGGGGTTTGAGGTGCTGGCCGATGGTCGGCTGGCCAATCTATCCGAGTGGACCGAAGCCATTGCCCATGAGCTGGCAACACGTGACGGTATCAATCTTGGCGATGATCACTGGGAAGTGATTCATGCCATGCGGGAATACTATCAATCCTACAATGTATCCCCGGTAAAGAAACTCCTGAAACGCTGTCTCAAGGAACGCAGCGGTTCGGATCGTTTTGACGAAGCCCACCTGGCGGAACTGTTTCCCGGTGGCGTCCTGGTGCAGGGTTCCAAGATTGCGGGTATTCCGGTACCCATGCTGGATGTGGAACTGGAACGCAGCACCTATACCGGCAAAGCGGCGGCATCGAAGAGCCACTTCAGCGATTCCTTTGACTTTGAAGGGGAAACCTTTGCCGTTACCCAGACCGGTAATCTGGTGGACCTGCATCGCTGGACCAAACATGTGGCGTACTATATGGCGGAAAGTGAAGGTGTGAAGTTGACCAGTGACCACTGGGAAGTGCTCAATTTCCTGCGCCAGTTCTATTTCGAATATGGCTTGACCCCCATGGTCAAGATTCTGATGAAGCATATGGCCGATGAAGTGGGTGAAGAGCGTGCCAGCCGGGAGCATTTGTATAAGCTGTTCCCCAAGGGACCTTCACGTCAGGGATCGCGATTCGCTGGACTTCCCGAACCACAGGGTTGCATTGACTTTGATGACTGAAGTGTAGCGTCGGCTCCTGCGAGCCTACAGGATAAGCCCCCGTTTCGGGGGCGTGGTATTACTGGCGTCCTTCGGGACGCTTTTTCTTTCGGGCAATCGTCTTTCCCGATTCCGCGAATCCCTATGACAAGACCGGCCGGCCAGTCGATCATTAGTCGTATTGGCAAGCATGTCCCTGATCATGGGCCCTTCAATAAACCGTGCTGGGTTTACGTTTTCCTGCAGGGGGGTTGCAGCTGGTCATAGCGGTGGAAGGGGTGGATGGGTAAAAGCGAAGATCAACGCCTGCGGGGAGGTACCGCAGGCGTTATTTGCCTTCCGCTCAGATTACAGGGTGCATTCAATTTCACCCAGACGCTTGGTGAGTTTCATGTTTTCCGAATAGTCCACCGGTACTGCGATGAGTGCCGGGCCTTCCTGCTGAAAGGCTTCCGTCAGCGCAGAAGGCAATTCGTCCACTGAATTGATCTTCTTACCCCACATGCCAAAGGCGCGCGCCAGCATTTCCCAGTCGGGATTACCGAAGTCGAGCTTGGAATGTTTGCCATTGAATTGATTTTGCTGTTTCCACTTGATCAAGCCATATTCGCCGTCTTCCCAGACCATGAACACGACATTCATCTTGAGGCGAACAGCGGTTTCCAGATCCTGTACGTTCATCATGAAACCGGCATCGCCGCAAATGGCCAGCACCTTTTTGTCGGGGTGTGCCATTTTGGCACCAATGGCGCCGGGCAGGGCAAACCCCATGGAACAGAAGCCATTGGAAATCAGGCAGGTGTTGGGAGTCTGGCATTGATAATAACGGGAGATCCACATCTTGTGGGCGCCCACATCCGATAACAGGTAGTCTTCGGGACCGAGAAATTTCCTCACATCCCAGATGATCTTTTGTGGCTTCATGGGGAAGGTGTCGTCATCCTTTTCCATGGCGAAATCATTGAGAATATCGTCGCGCAGTTTCTGCCATTGCTGGATATCCTGAAGCGGAAGTCGTCCGGCATGGTTGCGTTCCAGTTCCATATTGATTTGCCAGAGTGCATCGGCGATATCCCCGGTGACATCCACAGCAACTGTGTAGTGCGCATCGATTTCCGCTGCCTGAAAATCGATGTGCACAATGGCTTTGTCCATGTCGGCATTCCAGAAGCTGGGGGAGTATTCCACCAGGTCATAGCCTACGGTAATCACCAGATCCACTTTATCCAATGCGTGATTGATATGATCGCGCCCCTGCAGGCCCATGGTGAACAGGCAATGCTTATCATCCATGGGCATGGAACCTTTGCCCATGAAGGTATTGACTACGGGAATTCCGGTTTTGTGGGAAAGGCGCTGCAACTGACTGGCGGCGCGTTTGCGTACCGCACCATTGCCGGCAAGGATCATGGGTTTTTTCGCCTTGGCAATCAATTCCACTGCCTGGGCGATGGCCTTGTGGTCTGCCGCCGGTCGCCGGGTCTTGTAGACATTCATGGGGCGTCCCATGACCTGGTCCTTGGCAATATCTTCCGGCAGCTCGATGACACATACGCCGGGTTTTTCCGCCTCGGCCAGCTTGAAGGATTTGCGTACGATTTCCGGAATGGTTTCTGCATCGCGAATGGAATGCGCCCACTTGGAAATGGGCTTGCACATGGCAATGGCATCCATATTCTGATGACTTTCCTTGTGCAGGCGTTTGCTGGATCCCTGGCCGATGATGGCGACTACCGGCGCACGGTCCATATTGGCATCGGCCAGACCAGTGACCAGATTGGTGACACCCGGACCCAGGGTGGCGAGGCAGACCCCGGCCTTGCCGGTGAGTCGTCCATAGGCATCGGCAATGAAGGCGGCAGCCTGTTCATGCCGGCATAACACAAAATCGATCTGGCTATCGGTGAGAGAAATCATGAGGTCGGCGTTTTCTTCGCCGGGCACCCCGAAAATATGGGTTACCCCTTCCGCTTCGAGGCATTTTACGAACAAATCTGAAGCCTTTTGTTCGGTGCGTTGCACCTGGTCCGCTACGGGTTGCAGTGTGCTCATATTGACTCCCTGTAATGATTCCGTGGAATAGTGTGCTGATCCTCAGCAACCCTGACTGCCTTGATTGCTCTGTTGATCAAGTCGTTGCGCCCTTTCCAGTTCATCGTCCGATTTTTCCAGGCCTTTACTGGCTTGCTGGATTAATTCACATTCGTGATTACGCAAGCGACCGTCTTCCTGGGCCAGATGGTCGTAATAACGGCGGATGCCTTCCTTTACCA
The DNA here is from genome assembly GCA_965368625.1 of uncultured Gammaproteobacteria bacterium. Classification (GTDB taxonomy): domain Bacteria; phylum Pseudomonadota; class Gammaproteobacteria; order DSM-19610; family DSM-19610; genus JAIVHA01. The sequence continues at coordinate 1,302 of CBDUNQ010000214.1, read as the reverse complement.
TGGCTCGCATGCGCCGGCTGTAGCCGGCGGGTTGACCGGTTTTCTGTTGCTGTCGGAGGTGGTTGACGATATTCAGCAATTCTTCCCGCGCCACCTGGCCGCAATCGGCACTGCCGGGAGGGAAGGTGCTCTCAACATAAAAATCCAGGGCGGCCAACAGGCGCTGAAGGATTTGACCGGAACACTGAAGAGTGATGATTTTCTGGTTCATGGAGGACCTGCCTTATTCAATCCAGCGTATTTCCCGCGCCGTTAAGGGACCCAGGATCACTTCCCGCAAGCTATTGGGCATGCGTGTCTCAGATTGCGAGATGATGATTCTGCCAGCCATGATCTCGGCTCTTTTCTGCGGATACAGGGGGGTTTGTTCCGGGTCGGCATAGCCAATGGGGAATAAGGGGGAATTGGTGTGCATATCATACTTATCACTGGCCCCAAGGGTATGTAGTAATTCATGTGCGATAACCACATTGTTTCTGGGGCGGTCCTTACTGTGTGCATAGGCATTGACCACCCCTAACAAGCCCTTTTGCAGACCCAGGGAATGATCCACTTTGGCATGCAATTGTGGATCATGATAGACGACAAATATCTGAATGTCGGGTTCCGGTCCTTGAAAATTATCCCTCGTATAGGCCCAGTAGCGCATTTTCAGGCTCCAGGCCATGGTTTTCAGAACATTTCCATCGCGGGGAGGTGTCGGTGGTTTTTCTTTTACCTCCGGTGCCAGTTTCATGGTTACCGGCTGGGCAATATCCAGTCCATAGCGTCGGGCTTCGCGCCGCAGAAAGCGCTCCACAGCGGCAAAATCCTCTTCATCCAGGTCATCGATATACCCCTGGACCTGCTGGTTTCCATCGGCATTGATGGGATAGATGACGGCCCACAGGGTTTCCTCCCAGTCGGTACTTCGTTTTTGCACCAGCCAGGTATTTACCGCAACGAACAAAAGAATGAGTAACAAAATCAGGTAGCGGATTTCACGAAAGGATTTCGGTGCGCTCATGTTTCATGGTTCCTCGCTGCGGGAATTGTGCAGCGCACAATGGCGGATGTGCCCCTGAAGTTACATCGGCGGATGACCCATGCCACTGAACTTGCTACGCTAGAGCTTCTAAAGGCGGCAAGCCATGCATCCTGCCGGCTTCCAGGTGAGCATCCGATGAGGAAGGAAGTGGAAGAGCGCAAATTGTTATTGTCCATCGTTGAATTGGGAGGCTACCCCAATTTTGCCCCCCTGTATGAACGCGCGGGTTTTCGGGTGGTGGTGGAGCACACCATGCGCAAGGCACTTGCCCTGAT
>CBDUNQ010000213.1:0-4699 GCA_965368625.1 uncultured Gammaproteobacteria bacterium | reverse complement strand
TCGTGCCTGTGGCGGTGACGGCGGCTTGCGCCTGGAAATGGCGAATCCCCATACCCATGGTGCCAGGCGGAGTTGGCTGCAACGTCTGGCGGGAACGGGCCAGGAAAGCCTGTTGGCGAGCCAGGATGATCTTGCTCTGCGCTTGCCGCCGTATCTGCAGGTATTTCCCACTGCGGATTTGAATCGTGATGCCTTTCTCTGGCTGGCGGCTCTGGCTTCCCAGGGACAGGTAGGCATGGATACCTGGTTTTGTGATAACCAGACACTTACCCTGCGCTTGCTGCAATGCTATCCCGGTATGGCGGAAAAATATGAAAAACTGGTAACCGCCTACCTGCCGCTGCGTGGCTCACTGGAGGCGTTGCCCCAGGATGAGCGCAGCCAGGAGCTGGCCATACGCAAGGCATTGCTGGAACCGGGTTCGGTGCAAGCCTTGCCCATGGCACGTAAGCCACATCAGGCTGTTGCCCTGTGGCTGGCACCTGTGGCACCCGTGGCAGGGGATACTGCAGGCTTGCAGAATCCCGCCCCCGAAGATGACTCTCAACAAGGCCAATTGCACGATCCACAGGAGCAGCGCCGAAGAAAGGCAGAGCGCGTGGACGCGCCAGAAAGGGATCGCGGCCTGCTGGCATTGCGCATGGAAGCGATTTTCGGTTGGGCTGAGTATGTGAAGGTGGATCGCGGTACAGAAGACAATGAAGATATGGAAGAGGCGGTGCGGGAAGCCAATGACATGGAAGTGATGAGTGTGGCACGCGACACGCAAAGTATTGCCAGTCGCGTGCGCTTTGATCTGGATCTGCCGGCCGCCAGTTGTGATGATCTACCCATGGGCGAAGGGGAACGCTACCCGGAGTGGGATTGCCGCAAGCAGATCATGTTGGAGGATGCCTGCTTACTGCATCCGTTGATATCCGCTCAGGCGGAAGCGATCCCGCTACCGGAAAAATTACGTAAAAATGCCGCCAGGTTACGGCGCCAGTTTCAGGCACTGATGCCCACTCGTGTATGGGAGCGGGCGCAGCCTCAGGGAGATGAACTGGACCTGGATGCCTACCTGCGATTTATCAGTGACAAAGCGGGCGGACATGTATGTCATGAACAGAACTGGTATCGGGATCTGCGGGGTCAGGAGCGGGATCTTTCCTGTCTGTTGCTGGCTGACCTGTCACTTTCCACCGATGCCTACATCAATAACCATGAAAGAGTCATTGATGTGATCCGCGACAGCCTCTACCTTTTTTCCGAAGCCTTGTCCGCTACCGGTGATTCCTATGCGATGTGGGGTTTTTCTTCGCGCAAGCGCGAGGATGTGCGTATGCACTGCATCAAGGGGTTTGCGGAAAAGCTGACTGATGAGGTGCGCGGTCGTATTTCCCATATCAAGCCCGGTTTCTATACGCGGATGGGGGCAGCAGTGCGATTCGCAAATAAGCAGTTGCAGACACAGGTAGCGGGTAAGAAATTGCTCCTGCTGCTTACCGATGGAAAACCCAATGATCTTGATCAATACGAGGGTAGATATGGTATCGAGGATACTCGCAGGGCTTTATATGAAGCAAAAAAACTGGGTTTACACCCTTTTTGCGTGACCATCGATCATCAGGCGGGAGATTACCTGCCTTATCTTTTTGGAAGTGACGGTTATGTTGTCATACGCCAGCCTGCGGAATTACCCAGGCGACTGCCTTTGCTGTATGCGCAACTTTCCCGTTGAAATCGCTGAGGTGAAATTATGGTGTTCAAAGGTCCGGATTATGAATGTACGCCTGCTGGAGACATGAACATGCCCGAGGGAAAAGACAGTGCAGGCAAGCCATACAATGAGACATGTCCACTTTCCGCTATATGTGAACAAGGTGTGCAGGATACTGATTGGGATACCAGGTTGGGTAAGGCCCCGGTAAAGTATCGGCACATCAATCGGGGTGAGTATTTATTTGCGGCAGGGGATAGCTTTCACGGGCTCTATGTGTTGCGCTCGGGGGCATTCAAAAACCTTGCTATGCTCGATGAAAGCGAAAGTCAGGTGGTTGACTTCCGCTTACCCGGTGATGTGTTGGGTATGGCGGCATTGAACAGTGGTCGCTATCCCTTCAGCGCCCTGGCCCTGGAGCCCAGTGAAGTATGTGAGTTGAGCATTGATAGTAGTAATCATCTTTGCCTGCATCCGGATTTACTGGCTACCATGAGTAGGCAATTGCAGCGTATTCAATGGGCTTCTGTGCTCTTGCGTACACAGAGTGCCGAGCAACGGGTGATACATTTTTTATTGCAGGTTTCCACCCATTGGCGACCGCATACAGACGATGCGGTTGATATGAAATTACCCATGTCGCGCAAAGATATCGCCAATTATCTCGGTATTGCGGTGGAAACCGTATCCAGGACCTTGCATGGTCTGCAATCCGATGGCTTGCTCAGCACCAGTGGACGTAATGTGCAATTATTGAATTGCGATGCCATGGCGCAACGCCTGCGTGGTACCGAGCCGGTACATTACGCCTGAAATAATGGCTTATCTCAGTATTAAATGGCTTCATATGAGCTGTGTGCTGGTCAGCTTCAGCCTATTTTTTATTCGCGGGATCTGGATGATTCAACAGTCTGAGCGGTTGCAATCCCACTGGGTCAGGATCGTGCCTCATGGGGTGGATACCCTGCTGTTACTGACGGCGCTCAGCATGGTGGTCTGGAGTAGGCAGTTTCCCTTTGTAGAGCCCTGGTTGACGGCCAAGGTGATAGCCCTGCTGGTGTACATACTGCTGGGAATGGTTGCATTGAAGTGGGGTAAGACGCTGGTGTTGCGGGTATCTGCCTGGCTGGGAGGGATGTTGGTATTTTCCTATATTGTGGCAGTGGCCATGGTGCGATCGCCAATTCCGATTTAAAACAATAGAAAAATCAATTCGTATTGCTTGTTTCGGGCCCGTTGATCCCGGTGAATATGGAAATGTTGGTTTGACCTGTGTCAAGGCATGTTGACCCTGATGGGAATACAAATTGTCTACACTGGCTTTACCACTGTCGAACAGGAGAAACGACCATGCCTTATCAACCTCATCGGGCGGCAAGCCGAGTAGCTGCAGCTGTGGCCATGGTGCTGGCAGCAGGAACGGTTTACGCTGCCGCCAAATCCGGAGAACATCCCGGAACCCCGGAAGAAGAATTACGCTACAAGGGAGCACCCACCAGCATTGATCCGCAGAGTGCACAGGAAACCATCACTCCCAAGGCGCCACCGGTGAGCACGGAAGAATTTGCGAGGGCAAAGCAGATTTATTTCGAGCGTTGCGCGGGTTGCCATGGCGTATTACGCAAAGGGGCAACGGGGAAACCCCTGACCCCCGATATCACTCTGCCCAAGGGAAGTGCTTATCTGAAGGCGTTCATTGCCTATGGTTCTCCTGCCGGTATGCCCAATTGGCAAACCTCGGGAGCCTTGACGGAAGCGGAAGTGGATATCATGGCGCGTTTCCTGCAGCATGAGCCACCGGTGCCGCCGGAGTTTGGCCTGGATGACATGAAGGCCACCTGGAAATTGATTGTCCCGCCGGAAAAACGGCCCACAAAACAGATGAACAAATTGAATCTTGAAAACCTGTTTTCCGTTACCCTGCGGGATTCCGGGCAGATTGCGCTGATTGATGGTGACAGCAAAAAAATCGCAACCGTAATCGATACCGGTTATGCAGTACATATCTCCCGGCTTTCCGCATCGGGGCGCTATCTGTACGTGATCGGGCGCGATGCCAAGATCAACCTCATTGATCTGTGGATGAAAACCCCGGCCAATGTGGCTGAAATCAAGGTGGGCATGGAAGCACGTTCCGTGGAAACCTCCAAATACAAAGGCTGGGAAGACAAGTATGCCATCGCCGGTACCTACTGGCCGCCTCAATTCGTCATCATGGATGGGGATACGCTGGAACCCAAGAAAATACGTGGCACAAGGGGCATGACCGTGGATACTCAGGAATATCATCCGGAACCACGGGTGGCAGCCATAGTGGCTTCCCATGAGCACCCGGAGTTTATTGTCAATGTGAAGGAAACCGGGAAAATCCTCATGGTGAATTACGAGGATATCGATAACCTCAAAGTTACCGAGATCGGCGCGGCACGTTACCTCCATGATGGTGGCTGGGATGTCAGTAAACGCTATTTTCTCACTGCGGCCAATCAGTCGAATAAGATTGCCGTGGTGGATTCAAAAACCGACAAGCTGGCAGGTTTGGTGGATGTAGGCGCCATTCCGCATCCTGGCCGGGGTGCAAATTTCAACCACCCCACCTATGGACCCGTATGGGCTACCAGTCACCTGGGTGATGAAACCATCGCATTGATCGGTACGGATCCTGAGAAGCATAAGCAACATGCCTGGAAAATGGTGGAATCCATCAAGGGGCAGGGAGGTGGCTCCTTGTTCATCAAGACACATCCCAAGTCCAGTAATCTCTATGTGGATACGGCCCTGAATCCCGATACCAAAATCAGCCAGTCGGTAGCGGTGTTTGATATCAATGCACTGAATAAGGGGTTTGCCGTATTGCCCATCGCCGACTGGGCGGAGCTGGGAGAAGGCCCGAAGCGGGTGGTGCAGCCAGAGTATAATAAGGCGGGTGACGAGGTATGGTTCTCGGTATGGAATGGTAAGACCGAGGAATCCGCTATCGTGGTTGTGGATGACAAAACA
>CBDUNQ010000212.1:0-4714 GCA_965368625.1 uncultured Gammaproteobacteria bacterium | reverse complement strand
TGAATACCTTACCCTTCGGGTCAAGGTACGCCGATATGACGGTAAGCGCGCGGTTTTCCTCAATGGCGGATCCTTCCGCACTGGTTTGTGATCCTTTGGGGGTTACAGTCAAAGAGAACTTCAGAGTAATTCCGAAGTAGGCTCTTCCGTCTTGCAGCGTGGCGAAAAGAATACGTATCCATACCAGGAACCCAGGGCATAAAACATGCCGAGCAGGGTGATGGTGTTGAGCATGCCTTCCATGTCCTTGCGCTCGGCAAGGTTGCTGTATTCGCCGGTGATGACCATATAAAGGGCTACGGCACTGATCACCAGTCCAATGGTGATGTTGGCGAGAAAGAATGTACTGCGGCATTTTGAAGCTTGTGGGGTCGAGCGGGACATGGATACTCCTGATACTGAATAGGCTTGTACCGGGTATCGGCCGCGGCTCGCCGAGCTCCATTGATCTGAATCAATAGAAGTGAATTGAGGGGATTTCGTGACCCCACCGCAGGGGTGACCCAGGGGTACGTCAGGGTTTGAGGTTCTGATATCTTTTCCATGCGCTACAGCCCAGGGTTGCACTGTGAAAATCCACTCACGCTGGTTTACCTCATTCAGCAACGCAAAAGGTGGATGTTGATGGTCCTGTCTGGTGGGTACTGTGTGCAGACGGTACACTACCGTGTGAGCCACCTCACTTCAAAGGAGGGTAAGGAATAATGGGGCTACGCCAACGTGTGGGAATGATTGCGGGGCCTTTGTTGTGTGGGGTGCTACTGAGCCTGCCCGTGCCCGAAGGCTTGACGGCGGCGGCAATGGCGGTAGCGGCGGTAACGCTATTGATGACCGTGTGGTGGATTACCGAAGCCATCCCGATTCCCATTACCGCTTTATTACCCTTGGCGTTGTTTCCTCTGCTGCATGCAGTGCCGGCGGCTACAGTGTCCCTTGCCTATGCCAATCATCTGATCTTTCTTTTTCTGGGTGGCTTCCTTATAGCCCTGGCCATGGAGCGTTGGCATCTGCATCGTCGGATTGCCCTGTATATTGTGCGAGCACTGGGAGCCTCCGCCAATGCTCAGCTATTGGGGTTCATGCTGGCCAGTGCCTTTCTGTCCATGTGGATCAGTAATACCGCTACCGTAATGATGATGCTGCCCATTGGACTTGCCGTGATTCGCCGTGCGGAAGAGAGTCTGGGCCGTGATAAGCAGCGTGGCTCGAGTGAATTTCGTTTTGGCACGGCCCTGATGTTGGGAATCGCCTATGCCGGGTCCATTGGTGGGATTGCCACGCTCATCGGGACGCCACCCAATGCCATATTGGCGGGGATATATGAACAGCAATTTGGAATGTCCATCGGTTTCGTTGACTGGATGTTATTCGCTTTTCCTTTGTCCTTGCTGCTGCTTTTTCTGGTGTGGTGGTATCTGTCTCATCTAGCCTATCCCAGCGAAGTGCGGGAATTTCCCGGTAGTGGGGCCTTGCTGAAAGAGGAACTGCAGGCACTGGGTCCCATGAATAACGCTGAAAAAGGAGTGTTGACGGTATTCTCCCTGGTGGCCTTGGCGTGGGTCTTGCGCGGGTTTGTGGATATCGACGCACTTTCCATGGTCAGTGATTCCACCATTGCGATTCTGGGGGGTATTGCCTTATTTCTGATTCCAGCCGATCGCAAGGCCGGTGTGTTTCTCATGGATTGGGCAACGGCCCTGCGTCTGCCCTGGGACATTATCCTGTTGTTTGGAGGTGGTTTTGCGCTGGCCAATGGCTTTCAGGAAACCGGCCTGACCACCTGGCTGGGACAACAGATGGCAGCGCTTTCAGGGGTGGAGGCCCTGTGGATGGTGTTGCTGGTCACGGGGCTGGTGGTGTTTCTCACGGAAGTCACATCCAATACCGCCACGGCATCCCTTATGCTGCCTTTAATGGGGGCCCTGGCGGCGGCAGCAGAAATGTCACCGCTAAGCCTGATGGCACCTGCCGCCCTGGCGGCGTCCTGTGCTTTTATGTTGCCCGTGGCCACGCCGCCCAACGCCATCGTTTACAGCAGTCGCTATGTTTCCATACTGTCCATGGCCAAGACCGGCCTGTGGATCAATTTGCTGGCTACCCTGTTGATTACCCTGCTGGTGATGTACTGGATGCCAGTGGTGCTGGCGTGAATACGCCCGCATACGCCTGGTATTGATCAGCAACCCGGTTCGCCGGCTCCTACAGGGTGGGCTTTCCATGAGCAAGACACTTTCCTTTCCTACCTGTAGGAGTGAGCGCAGCTCGCGAACCTTTGTGGCATCGTATCTTTCGCCAGCTTCGCTGGCTCCTACGGGAGGGTTCGGTTTGCTGTGGTGGAGATCTTGTAACCTGTAGGAGCGAGCGCAGCTCGCGAACGGGCGTGGCATCGTATCTTTCGCCAGCTTCGCTGGCTCCTACGGGAGGGTTCGGTTTGCTGTGGTGGAGATCTTGTAACCGGTAGGAGCGAGCGCAGCTCGCGAACCTTCGTGGCACCGTATCCTTCGCCCGCTTCGCTGGTATCTACGGAGCCATTTCTATAGTGTTCTCAGGCCCTAGCAGGTGATTTCCGGTGCGCGGAAAAATTCCAGTAAAATCTGGTATAGATAATAGGCATCCCGGGCACCGGCCAGCTCTCGTATGGAGTGCATGGCAAGTTGGGGAACGCCGATGTCCAGGGTTTTTACCCCCAGCTCGCCGGCGGTGATGGGGCCGATGGTGCTGCCGCAAGCCATGTCGGTACGGATTACGAAGCTTTGTACCGGTACCTGGCACTGTTGGGCGAAATGACGAAACAGGGCACTGGTTTCGCTGTTGGTGGCATAGCGTTGATTGGCATTAACCTTGATTACCGGGCCCTGATTCAGTTGCGGTCCATGGTTGGCGTCATGGCGGTCCGCGTAATTGGGGTGGATGGCATGGGCATTATCGGCGGATATGAACAGGGAGCGATCCAGGGTGCGGGTGAGGGCTTCGCGATGCCCGCATATGCGTTCCATTACCGATTGCAGAAAGGGGCCGTTGGCACCGCAGGATGAGGTACTGCCCACCTCTTCATGGTCATTGCATACCAGCAGACAGGTCTGCTCTCCCGTGGCCTGTAGCAGGCCCTGCAGGCCGGTGTAGCAGCTTAAAAGATTATCCAGGCGTGCGCTGACAATGAATTCATTGTCCAGCCCCAGCAGGGCAGGCGGCTGTGTGTCATACAGACTGAGTTCATAATCCAGTACGCGATCCGCGTCGGAATCCGTGAATTGCTGGTGTATATATTCAAGCAGCAGGCTGCGAAAATCCGGTTTTGCCCCTTCGTCTACCTGAAACAGTATCGGAGGCAGGTGTTGCTGCGCATTGATGCAGCGCGATTGATTCACTTCCCGGTCCAGGTGGATTGCCAGGCTGGGTATGCAGGCAATGGGTTTGCCATAATCAATCAACAGGCTGCGAATGCGCTGGTCGCGACTACGGTAGGTTATACGCCCGGCCAGGGACAGGTCGCGATCGAACCAGGGATTGAGCAGGGCCCCGCCATAGACTTCTACACCCAGCTGGAAACAGCCGCTATTGACCATTTCCGGATTGGGTTTGACTTTCAGGCAGGGGCTGTCTGTATGGGCGCCAACCATGCGCACGCCATGTTGAAGAGGGTCTGCACTGCCCAGGCGAAAGGCAATGATGGAAGAATCATTGCGCGAAACATAGTAGGATTTACCCGGCTCGAGCTTCCAGGTGTCGGATTCATTCAGTCCTAGGAAGCCCGCCGCCTGCAGCTGTGCAGCCAGATTCCGCGTGGCGTGGAATGGTGTGGGGGATTGCTGCAGGAAGGCCAGCAGGTCATGATTAAAGCGTTGGTTGTCCATGGTATGGCAAGATCCGAAGGCAAGAGAATGGGCGGTGCCCAGTATACCGCGACCTGGGTCCCTGTGGTGCAGCCGGAAGAGGTTTTTACCCCTATGTGGATTATGGCTCGGTATTGGCCTGACGCCTGAGGACATAGGAAAGTGATAAGGGCATACATGGAAAAAATACTGAAACTCTATGTGAACGGTCAGCTACATTCCCGTTTTGATGCCGGGGTTACCATACCGGGCTTGCAAAGGCGGCGCCTGGATGAACTCGATTTTCATATGGATCAGGGGGTTCAGCTGGAGGATGCGTTCATCATCAATCCGAATCAGGGACAACGGTTACGCTTTGTCTGTGGCTTGTTGCAGCGCGCCTTGCATCGTGATCAGCAGGATGCCATCGCCGGTTTTTGTTTGTATCTGGTGAACCGGGCACCAAAACTTACTGCCATTTATATGGTGGAACGGGGTGAGCGCTGTGAGACGAAGTTGGAGTTCACCGAGTGAAGGGTGTCATACCGTTACATTGAGGCTGACTGGGCCTTTATCCGTACTCTCTTCCGTGCGTCGGCCGGTGGATTTCCGTCGATTCTGGCCGCTGCGGGTATCCAGGAGCACGGGTTCCTGGCGTTGGCGACGATCACCCTGGCGGCGGTCATTCTTGCGATGGTCGCGTTTTCCTCTACGTGCCTGCACAGGTGGCTGCGCGGGTTGTCCCGGTTGCTGGGTCGGATAGGGGTCTACCGGCGGAACGGCACGGGTGGCGCCCGGCTGGGCATTATCCGATTTCAGGCGCTGAACCCCTAAATCATCTGGAATCAGGTTGATAAACGTCATGAGTAAACCTTTGCAGGTACCGTGTACTTTTCGTCACC
>CBDUNQ010000211.1:0-4720 GCA_965368625.1 uncultured Gammaproteobacteria bacterium | reverse complement strand
GTTGCCGTATACACACTTTCCAGGCGTGCTCCTTCAGCCGCTCGGACACCTCTCCAGTAACTCTTTCCTACCCTGCCCCTTTACACCAACGCCGCTATGCGGCGTAAGAGGGAGGGATTATTCGGCGCTGCGCGCCTCACCCCTTCGGGGCCGCCGTCGCTATGCTCCGACGTTGTCTCGCATCGCTTGCGCGAAGCTCGGCTCGAACCCTCGATACGTTGCCGTATACACACTTTCCAGGCGTGCTCCTTCAGCCGCTCGGACACCTCTCCGGAGGGGGTTGGACGGTCGCTTCCTGCAGCGGTCCATTCGCCGGGCCCTGTACCTGAAGGTGCTGCGATGGATCAATTCGGCTGATGCAGCCGCGGCCCAGCGCGCTACCGGGGCGGCCCGATTTTGGCGAAGGCGAAGGGTAAACCAGTTGGGCCCGGCTTTCAATGGCCAGGGTGCCAGGAACCGTGCACAGAGCGGACAGGCAGGCTACAATCCCGGGGTCCACCCTGTTCAACGCGGAAGATTGCTAAGGATTACCCTTGTTTACTATCCATTCACCCCGTTTTCGATTTCCCTGGTGGGGCCTTTGCGCCCTGTGGCTCGGCTTGAGCCCCGCCATGGCGGCCCTGCCCGATAAAGAAGCCGTCATCCAGATCCGCAGCCAGCCGGAAGGCGCCAAGGTGGTGGCCCTGGGGAAAACCTGGGGGGTGACACCGTTGGATCTGCGACTGCGGGATGCCTTTCCGGCACTGTATCGACCCGAGCAACCCTATATCGGCATGGCGGTGTATCTGCGCAAAGCAGGTTGCCAGGAACATCGCACCCCCATTCACCGACGCAGCATTCCTGCGGAAATCCGCGTTACCCTGGATTGTGCCGCGGATGAAACTCAGGCAAAACCGTCGGCCACACCGGCCCCCATCCCCCGGGAAACCGCTGCCCCGACCAAGGCCCCGGCAGTGAGCCCGGCAAGCCCGGCGGGTACAACGGCCGTGGAGGAAGCCATGCCTCCGGCCAGCGTACGCAAAAAGCTGGAAGAATTGCAGGAATTGCGCAAGTCCGGGCTGATCTCCGAACAGGAATACCAGCAGTTGCGCAGCCGGGTACTGGATTATTTCTAGGGATCCTCTGATTACCTGATCATTACGGTCGCCTAGCGGCGTGGCAATTTTCAGGGGCAGGTAATCGCCCTATGCAGTTAGGGCGCTTCGTTAACCACACGGCGCAATCGATACAGCCCCTGGGAAGCACTGTCACTGGTGAAGTACAGTTGCCCATCGGGGCCCATGGCCACCCCCACCGGCCGGGCCCAGCGTTCCCCGCGGTCATTCTGAAACCCTGTCAACAGGGGCTCCACCCCGGCCGCTTCCCCCTGCTCGAAACGCACCCGCATGAGGGCGGGTGGGCGGCGACTGGCCGGATCGCCACCCGCATGGCCCTTGGGCTGGGTACCCCAGGAACCGCGCAAGGCCACCACGGCATCCCCTTCCAGTTGCGGATCCATGGCCCCGGCAGGCACAAAGGCCACGCCCATGGGGGCATTGCGCGCCGGAAAGGTGGCTACCGGCAGGCTGACTTCCTTCTTTGGGCGTGGTGGCGTACGGGAGATACAGTCATCCCGCTGTATGCGTACCCCATCAAACCAAAACCAGGGCATGCCATGAAAGGACCCTGCCTCCAGGCGCGCAAAGACTTCCGCCGGCTGTTCATAGCCCAGATGGTCCGGGCCATTGTTGCTGGCATACAGCACGCCGGTCGTGGGGTGCCAGTCAAAGCCCACGGGATTGCGCAAACCCGAGGCATAGGTTCGCCAGCGGGGCTTTTCACCACTTTCTTCCAATACCAGCACGCCCCCGCGCCGCCGCCCAAAGGGATAGGAATCATCCAGGTATTCATCGTCACAGTTGCCACTGATTCCCAGGCTCAGGTATACCCGCCCTTGGGGGCCGAGCCCCAGGGTACGGCTGGTGTGACCACCGCCTTGCGGCAAAGCAGCCAGCAACTGCACGGAATCCGGGGCTATATTCTTGCCCCGCGCCGGATAGGGCGCGGCATAGAGTCCGCCGGTCTGGGCAATGAGCAATTGCCCATCCCGCAGCACCACACTGTGAGGGTAATCCTCCAGCTGGATCAGGATTTCGGTTTGTTCATAGGGAGGGTACAGACGATAGACATGTCCGGAACGGGAACCCACCAGGGCTTCCCCGTCAGGACCAAAGTGCAGCATACGCGGTTGTTTCAGCCGGGCAGGAAGCCGCTCCAGCCGATAACCCGCGGGGACCTTTACCTGCACCTTCCCTTCGGGGATGACCAGTTCCTGGGATTGCAGCGACAGGGGTTCTGAGGACGGGGTGGAAACGGCAACCCCCGAAAAGATGCACAGGCATAACACCCGTAGTGCTGCTGACAAGTGATTCATGGTAGCCCCCTTATGGCATCCTGCCGTGTTCTTGGGTTTTCAGCGTTTGAACAGGGTACCCATGAGACCGCGGATCAGTGTCCTCCCCAGGGAACTGCCCATGCTGCGCACCACACTCTTGGCCATGGCTTCCACAATTCCCTGGCGATTACTCTTGCGCCCACGGCTGCGCGACGAAGAAGGTTGTGACGATGCTGCTTCGCGTTGCGCGGCTTCTTCCTGTTGCTGAATTTCCTGCTGGGCCCGCTGGGCTTGCTGTTGCAGCATTTCATAGGCCGATTCGCGGTCCACAAGCTGGTCATACTTGCCACGCACCGGACTCTGGGCCAGCAAGCCCTGGCGCTGGGCAGGAGTAATCGTGCCCAGCAGGGAATCGGGTGGACGGATCAGGGTACGCTCCACCGGCGTGGGGATGCCCTTGCGGTCCAGGGTGGAAACCAGGGCTTCACCCACCCCGAGTGCCGTGATCACTTCTTCGGTGTCAAAGGCCGGATTGGGACGGAAGGATTGGGCTGCGGCCCGTACCACCTTGGTATCCTTGGGGGTAAAGGCCCGCAGCGCATGCTGAAAGCGGTTCCCCAGTTGCCCCAGTACGGCGTCGGGCACATCGCTGGGACTCTGAGTGATGAAATACACCCCCACCCCTTTGGAACGGATGAGTCGCACCACCTGCTCCACCTTTTCCAGTAAGGCACGTGGTGCACTGTCGAATAACAAATGGGCTTCGTCAAAGAAAAACACCAGGCGCGGCTTTTCCGGATCGCCCACTTCCGGTAACTCCTCGAAGAGTTCCGACAGCAGCCAAAGCAGCATGGTGGAATAGAGTCGCGGACTGGTCATGAGCTGGTCCGCCGCCAGGATATTGATCATGCCCCGGCCATCGCGGTCACAGGTCATCAAGTCACGCAGTTCCAGTGCCGGTTCACCGAAAAACTGCTCAATGCCCTGCTGTTCCAGTACCAGCAGACGACGCTGGATCGCCCCCACGGAATTCTTGCTGACGTTGCCATACTCCAGGGTCAATTCCTTGGACTTTTCCCCCACCAGGTTGAGCAGGGCACGCAAGTCCTTCAGGTCCAGCAGTAACAGGCCTTCTTCGTCGGCGAGACGAAAGGCGATATTCAGCACACCTTCCTGGGTATCATTCAATTCCAGTAGACGCGATAACAACACCGGCCCCATTTCCGAAATGGTGGTGCGCACCGGATGCCCCTGCTTGGCAAACAGATCCCAGAATTGCACCGGGTAGGACGCCGCCTGGTAATCACTGAGTCCGATCTGCTGGGCACGTTTGAGGAATGGCTCGATCAGGGTACCCGACTGACTGATACTGGCCAGATCCCCTTTCACATCGGAAAGGAAGACCGGCACACCCATACGGGAAAATCCTTCCGCGAGGATACGCAGCGTTACCGTTTTACCGGTACCCGTGGCACCGGCAATCAATCCATGGCGGTTGGCAAGACGCGCCAACAGCTGCACGTCCCGGGTTCCACCACCAACAAAAATTCCCTCATGTTCCATATTCAAACCTATACCACTAAACCGCAGTGAGAAGAATCGGGTATGGGCCAGCAGTACCATTCATGGTGTTGGAGGGGTATTCATAAAAAAACGCGTCTGCAGCACCACTCATGAAGCCAACCGCAAGCTACCGGTATTGGAGATTGCCACGTCATCGCTGCGAGTGCAATGAGCCCATATAATGGCTATTATCCGCCGGAAAAATTATTACCAGGATGCTGGAGCTTATTGATACTTCTTGTCCCGGTGGGAAATCCAGCCACCGGCATAGCGGCCCTGTGGATCATGATGGGTCCAGTGCAACACGCCCCCCTTATCATTCCACTGAAATTCACCATAGGCGGTAATCGGATCATTCATGGCAATGGGTACGCGCGGCGCCAGGTCGATATTATGGGCAACGAGCAGTGTCTGCCCATGAGGCAGACGCAGCACAAAGCGCTGGTGTTTGGAACCTTCAAGATCATCCGACAGAATACGGCTCACTACACCGGAGACCTTTACCCACTCGTCGGAATGGGCCTGGGTAAGTGCTTGTGAAGCCGCATGGGAATCGCTACCACCGGGTTCCGTGGTGGTAGGCACATATTCCTGGTAGAGCCAGGCCAGTGCCACCAGCACCAAAGCACCCGCCACTTGAGGCAGGGTTTTCTTTTTCATGATCCTTTCCGTTTTATAGAAACCATCACCCGCATCGCTGGAGCTGCCTACGGTAACTACAGAGACGATCCAGGTAATCCTTTGATTGCGGCTGTTGCACTGAAGAGGAGTCGGGCCTGATGC
>CBDUNQ010000210.1:0-4724 GCA_965368625.1 uncultured Gammaproteobacteria bacterium | reverse complement strand
CGCAAAGAACCCCTTTGGGGTTCACTATGCGTACCTTACCCTTCGGGTCAAGGCGGTTATTTACGCCTCGTCATACCGGCGAAAGCCGGTATCTCATTACTCTGGCAGGAAGTTCAAGAGATTCCGGCCTGCGCCGGAATGACGGTGGTTTTTTTTGAATGCCTTGCATTGCGGGTCTGTAAGGCTTCGTCATTGCGAACGGAGTGAAGCAATCTCCTGAATCCGGTACTTGCCTTCTCGAGTGCGCACTGCCAAGCGAAGGGGATTGCCGCGTCGCTTCGGGCGCAAAGAACCCCTTTGGGGTTCACTATGCGTACCTTACCCTTCGGGTCAAGGCGATCATAGGACCCCCTGCGGGGTTCCATCATGAATACCTTACCCTTCGGGTCAAGGCACTTGTGTCAGGCTCATTCTTCCCATAAACAGATACCACCACTGGCCTTACGAATGGCCTCGATACGCTTCTGGTGCAGGGCACACTCTTCTTCCGTGGCCGGCAGCACTGGCAAGGGGGCACGATTTTCCCCAAGACGACGTATTCCATCCCCGTTACCCTGGGTATGGGCATGTTCATCGCCGCTTCCCAGTGACAGGGTGGTCTGACCACCCGTCATCATCAGGTAAACATCGGCGAGGATTTCCGCATCCAGCAAGGCACCATGCAATTCGCGATGAGCGTTGTTGATGTCGTAGCGACGACACAGGGCATCCAGATTGTTTTTCTGTCCGGGATGTAACTTGCGCGCCAATGCCAGGGTATCGAGGACACTACAGTGATCCGTTACGGATCCCCACTTTTTACCCAGCATGGAAAATTCATGATTGATGAAGCCCACATCAAAGGGGGCATTATGAATCACCAGTTCGGCGCCTTTGATGTATTCGAGAAAATCCGTAGCGAGATCCGCAAAACGGGGCTTGTCTTCCAGAAATTCATTGGTGATTCCGTGCACCTCGATGGCACCGTCATCGATTTTGCGATCCGGCTGCAGGTATTGATGATAATGACTGCCGGTGAGACGCCGGTTTACCAGTTCCACACAGCCGATTTCGATGATGCGATGGCCATCGGATGGTTCCAGGCCGGTGGTTTCCGTATCCAACACAATTTGTCGCATAGCCCTCAACCCTTATTCTGAAGTTCGTCTATGGCGCGATTGGCCAATTGATCCACATACTCGTTTTCCTGGTGTCCGCTATGACCACGCACCCAGTGCCAGGAAACCTCATGATGCTGCCGTGCACTATCCAGTCGTTGCCATAAATCCGCATTTTTCACCGGTTGACGGGAGGCATTTTTCCAACCGCGCTTCTTCCACCCCTGTATCCATTCAGTGATGCCCTTCTGCACATATTGCGAATCCGTGGTCAGACGCACCCTGCAGGGTCGCGACAGGGATTCCAGACCCTGAATCGCCGCCATGAGTTCCATGCGGTTATTGGTGGTATTGTGCTCCGCACCGTACAGATTTTTTTCATGTCCGCCATAGCGCAACAATACGCCCCAGCCTCCTGGTCCCGGGTTTCCCCTACAGGCGCCATCGGTAAAGATTTCCACTTCATCCACGATTTCGATAACTCCGATTACTTGGCTCAATCACCCCTGCTCCGAGAATCCCCCGACGCGGCCGCCAGCGAGGCCGTATGGGCGTGAGGGTGGTCACCCGTTTACGGGCTACCAGACAATACCCGCCCGCCAGCGGGGAAGCCTGCATCACCCTCACCTTTTCCAGAAAGGCGAGACGCTCCAGTGCACGCTCACTCTGCAGTGGCGGACGTCGAAACAGGGGTTTGACGTGCAGGGTATCGAAGCCCAGGAGTGACAACCAGTCCGTCAGCCGGGACATACTGATGAAACGCAGGTGCCAGGGAATCTTGCAGCGCCAGCGGGCTGCCAGGCCCCAGGCACCCCAGATGCCGATGGGATTGAATCCCAGAAACACCACATGGCCCTCAGGTACCAGACAGCGATCCACTTCCCTGAGCAATTCATGGGGGTCCCTGGATAGCTCCAGGCTGTGCGGTAACAACACGGCATCCAGGCTGTCGGTGCGTATGGGAAGCCGTTCCGCCTCCCCCTCAAGTCCACAGGTGGGCAGGCCGCTGCATGGCAAGCAGGACTGCATGAGTTTATGGGCAATGCGGCTACTTTCCAGGGCTTCCATGGGATACGGCGCATCAATGGTAAGCAGATGATAACCAAAGAGATTTGGAAGAAATTCCCGCAGCATGGCTTGCTCTTCCTGCGCCAGGGCCCGCCCCAGTGGCGTAACATACCAGTCGCGCAACTGTTGCAACGCCAGGTTGGGTTCGGAAAATGCGCAGGATCTTGCCATGAACCTGCAGATCATATCCTAAGCGCTGCGCACACCCAAGCATTCCCATGTGGTATTTCTCTTGCCCTGCCACCCACAAACCCGGAAAATGGGCTGTTCCACAACAAGATGCCTGCCACACCTACGGGCACACAAACCAACGGAAGAAGCGTGGAACCATGACAAGCCAAAACCAAAAATCTGTGGCATACCTTTTGGTTGGCCTCTGGCTGGCGGGAGCCGCTGCCTGCGTCCCCATGGAGCAGCAAACCACCGAGGCCAGCGCCACCTTGCCCACGGAGCCGGGCACGGCCATCGTGCTGCCAAGTGAGGAGAGCACGATCTTACCCGTGACCGCCGCCCCCGCTGAGGCTTCGCCCGCATCCAACAGCCTCTGGCAGCGCCTACGCAATGGCTTTTCCCTGCCGCAAGACCAGCACCCCCGCATTGAACCGCATCTCACCTGGTACCAGAACAATCCGCGCTATCTGGAACGCGTTATGGAACGGGCCGATCCCTACCTGTTCCATATAGTGGAACAGCTGGAAGCGCGTAATATGCCCCATGAGATCGCCTTGTTGCCCGTGGTGGAAAGTGCCTTCGATCCCTTTGCCTATTCCCATGGTCGCGCGGCGGGGCTCTGGCAGTTCATTCCCAGTACGGGAAAACGCTTTGGCCTGAAACAGAACTGGTGGTATGACGGTCGCCGCGATGTGTTCGCCTCCACCGATGCGGCACTGGAGTATCTGCAGTATTTGCACAGACTCTTCGATGGCGACTGGATGCTGGCCCTGGCGGCCTATAATTCCGGTGAAGGTACCGTGCGCAGAGCGGTGCGGAAGAACCGCAAGGCCGGCAAGGGAGAGGATTTCTGGAGCCTGAAGCTTCCCGATGAAACCCGTGAATACGTCCCCAAGCTTCTGGCCCTGTCACGGCTGGTGGCGCAACCCAATGCCTATGAACAGTCACTGCGGCCGATCCCCAATGAACCACGCATTGCCCAGGTGGAAACCGGCGGGCAACTGGACCTGGCCGTAGCGGCAAAACTGGCTGAATTGCCTCTTGAAGACCTGTACCAGCTCAATCCCGGATTCAATCGCTGGGCCACGGATCCCAAGGGACCCTTTCAACTGGTATTGCCCCTGGACAGTGTGGATACCTTTAATAGCGCCCTTGCCGAGCTACCACCGGAAGAACGGGTACAGTGGGTGCGTCATCAGGTGCAGGCGGGAGACAGTCTGAGCAAGGTGGCGCAGCAATACCGCACCACGGTTGCCGTGCTGAAAGATACTAACCAGTTGAAAAATGACCGTATCCGCGTCGGGAAATACTTACTGGTACCCGTAGCTACCCGCAACCTGGATGAATATAAGCTGAGCGCCGAACAACGCCTCGCCCGCATTCAGAACCGCAATCGCGGTGGCGTCAAGAAACGCCATGTGGTGCAGGCCGGGGACAGCTTGTGGAAGCTGGCGAAACAATACCAGGTCTCGGTGCGTACCCTGGCAAAATGGAACAGCATGGCACCGGGTGACCCTCTGCGCCAGGGTACTCAGTTGGTAATCTGGGATCGCAGCGCAGACCGCCAGACTACCCGCCCCATTCACTACAAGGTGCGTACTGGTGATTCCCTGTCACAAATCTCTTCCCGTTTCAAAGTAAGCGTCAGCGATCTCTGTAGCTGGAACGGTCTCAGTACCGAGGGCCTTATCAAGCCCGGTCAGACCCTGAAACTATTTGTGGATGTCACGCGCCAAACCGAAAGCTGAACGGGTTATTACCCTGACTGCCAACGATAAGCTGCGCCGAAGTCGCTTGCGCGGCCTGGCCAAACTGTTGTTTGCCATGGGCCTGGTGTTTCTGGCTATCCCCTTTGTGAGCAGCCTGATACCCGGCGATCCAAATCCATCCGGCCCCTCCTCCCCCTGGCAACCCCTGGTGGATCTCAGTGGTCTGGCACCCGGTGACGAAATGACCATCCCGTGGCCGGGCGGACCCGTGCGCGTGCTGCATCGCACTTCAGCACAACTGGCCGCCCTGCAGGCACAGGGGCAACCACTGCAAGACCCTGATTCCCATCAGAGCCAACAACCTGCCGCCGCACGAAATCCATGGCGCAGCATACACCCGGCCTATTTTGTCTATCTGGCGTTGGAGAACAGCCGCAATTGCAGTATTCGCAGTGCATCGGCCACTCACCGCTGGCCTGAGGGTTTTGATGAAGCCTGCGAAGGTGCCCGTTTTGACCTGGCCGGCCGCCTGTTTACCGGGACCGGAAGCACGGCGCAACGCAACTTGACGGTTCCCCCGCATCAATTTACCAAAGAGACACAACTACAGTTACTGCCTCTCCATTGAACTTCGCTACAATAGCCAACTCTAAGTCGGTGTCCCGCTGTCCGTCATGGT
>CBDUNQ010000209.1:0-4753 GCA_965368625.1 uncultured Gammaproteobacteria bacterium | reverse complement strand
CAATCTCCATGAGTTGGTATTTGATTTAGATAGGAAACTCAATGCCGGCTTCGGGAGATTGCCGCGCCGCTTCTGGCGCATAGAACTCTTTCGGGGTTTCCCTAGATCCCTACGGGATCATCAGGGATTTCCTATCGTGCTCCGCACGATCAGGTCACGTTATGCGTACCTTACCCTACGGGTCAAGGCACCTCGCAATGACGGGTACCTCTACCCACATGAGTACGGATATCAGAAGAAGCACGCTGCGCGTGCAGTGATTGAATGCGGGCTTCCGCGCCCGCCGGCGGGTTCATTTTCTTTGCTTGCCCAAAGAAAACGAACCAAAAGAAAGGGCACCCGGGGGTTTGGTCGCTTCGCGACTGCCCTGCGCTTCTCGTCCGTTCCGGCGCGCGCAAAACTCGCCGCTGCGCGGCTCAGACAGTTGCGCGCTTTTTCCCGGAACGGACTGCGATGCTCGGCTTCACCCGACGGGTACGGGTGCCAAGCTGGCGCGTTCAGCAGGATTCCGAGACGCCTTAAAAAATATACACCGTCATACCGGCGAATGCCGGTATTTCTTGAATTCACCATCAGACCAGGAAGAACCCCCCCGCGCCGGCCTGGCCATGGGTGATTCATCAATCCTCTACGGCTTACGGTATACTGGGCGGTAACTTCCAACAGGCAGACAACCGGCGGTTACCACATTGGCTTCCCACCCCTCTTTGCACACCCTTCGTATCGTCATGGCGCAACTGGACCTGCGGGTAGGTGACATTCCCGGGAATGCCCATAAGGTGGTGGAAGCCGCCACCCGTGCGCGGGAAGAAATGCAGGCCCATGCCATCGTGTTTCCCGAGCTGACCCTGACCGGATACCCACCGGAGGATTTACTGCTGCGTCCGGGTTTTCAGCGCATGGTGCTGGAGTACCTGGAGCGGGTGAAGCGCGAAGTGCAGGGTATTGATGTGATCATCGGTTATCCCAGTGAAGCCACCGGCGGGCGTTTCAATGCCGCTTCCCTGTTGCGCGATGGACAGATGATCGCCACTTGTCACAAACAGCATTTACCCAATTACAGTGTCTTTGATGAAAAGCGTTACTTTGAATCGGGCGATGGCCTGTGTGTGACCGAGATCGCCGGAGTGCCCGTGGGGATCAGCATCTGTGAAGATATCTGGATGGCGGACCCCGCGCAGCGGGCAGTGGCCGCCGGTGCCCGGGTACTGCTCAATATCAATGCTTCACCGTTTCATCGCGGCAAGATCGGTGAGCGTGAAGCGGTGGTGCGGCAGCGCGTGGCGGAAAATCACGTACCCATGGTGTATGTCAACCTGGTGGGTGGCCAGGATGAACTGGTATTTGACGGCGGTTCCTTTGTCATGAATGGGCACGGTGAAATAACCCAGCGCGCCCCCTTGTGCCGCGAAGGTCTGCACCTGGTGGAGTTGGATGTACAAAAAGAGGAAATCGTACCTCGTCCCGTTTCCCTGGCACCTGCGCCCGGGGAATTGGCCAACATCTATGAAGTCCTGGTGCTGGGGGTGCGCGACTATGTACGCAACAATGGTTTTAACGGTGTGGTGATCGGGCTTTCCGGCGGTATCGATTCCGCCCTTACCCTGGCCATTGCCGTGGATGCATTGGGGCCCGAAGCCGTGGAAGCGGTGATGATGCCTTCGCGCTACACAGCAGACATGAGTCTGGAAGACGCCGAAGCCGAGGCGCGCAGCCTGGGCGTGGACTACCGCATTATTCCCATCGAATCGGTGTTCAATGGCTTTCTTCAGTTGTTGCAGGATGAATTTGCCGATACGGCAGCGGATACCACGGAAGAAAACATTCAGGCCCGCTGCCGGGGCATCCTGCTCATGGCCATTTCCAACAAAAAGGGCAAAATGGTGCTCACCACCGGCAATAAAAGCGAAATGTCCGTGGGTTATGCCACCCTCTATGGCGATATGGCGGGAGGCTTTGCCCCCATCAAGGATGTTCCCAAGCTGCTGGTCTATGCCCTGAGTGAATATCGAAACCGCCTGGCGCCAGTGATTCCCCGCCGGGTGATTGAGCGCCCGCCTTCCGCTGAACTGGCCCCGGATCAGAAAGATGAGGATTCCCTGCCACCCTATGCCGTGCTGGACCCAATACTGGAAGCCTATGTGGAACAGGATCACAGCATTGATGAAATCATCGCCATGGGGTATGAGGCCGCTACCGTGAGCCGCATCGCCGCACTGGTGGATCGCAACGAATACAAACGCCGGCAGGCGCCACCGGGGGTGCGGATCACACGCCGCGCCTTTGGTCGTGACCGGCGTTATCCCATCACTTCGGGATACCTTGCGGCCCAAATGGGGTAGTTCCGGTTGGCGTAGTGCTGGCTTGCACCCGGCCGGGGGGTGCCGCAATGGCGGGTAGGTTCGCAGCCCGCACCACGGCGTATCGACAGGCACCGGGGGTCTGGTTGGCGCCGCGATGGGGAGTATTTACTCCGCCACCGTCTTCATTCCTGCCGCCCTTTTCGGTATGGTATGCGCCTGGCTGAACGAGATTCCATTCCACACACCATCACCTAGAGGAAACAATATGAAAAAGGTGGAAGCCGTGATCAAACCTTTCAAACTGGATGATGTACGCGAAGCCCTTTCGGAAGTGGGCATAACCGGAATGACGGCCATTGAAGTCAAGGGTTTCGGTCGGCAGAAGGGGCATACGGAATTGTATCGTGGCTCCGAATACGTGGTGGATTTCCTGCCCAAGGTGAAACTGGAATTGGTGATCAATGACGATCAACTGGATCGTTGCGTGGAAGTGATTACCAATGCCGCCCGTACCGGTAAAATCGGCGATGGCAAGATCTTCATCAGTGATGTGCAAAAGGTCGTCCGCATTCGTACCGGTGAAGAAGATCAGGACGCTATTTGAAACGGTTCGGTATCGCCGGTAGGCCCGGCAATTAGGCCAGGCAATGGAGGTGCTTGCGCCCACGGCTGAACAATGCACGCACCTGTGCTTCAACCCGCAGTCAAGAATTTCTGTCCCTCATTCCACGCGCATCCCAACTTCCAACGGATGGAACAGGTCTCCAGGGGTTGCCCCCTGGCCATAGATTCACTCGTCGGCGAATTCTGGGCTCGCTGCGGGCAAGGCCAGGAAGGCATGGTCGGGATAATTCAGTCGTAGTACCCGTAATGAAGTATCGGCCAGATCGGTGAGACCAAGGTGGCGATACGCTTCCACCTGGATGGCCAGGGCATCGGCTACAGCGGGGGTGCGCTGAAAGTTCTCCAGCACATACTTGGCGCGATTCGCGGCGGCAACAAAGGCTTTGCGTCGCATGTAGTATTCCGCCACATTGACTTCATAGCGCGCCAGACCATTGTGCAGAAACACCAGTCGTTGCGCCGCATCCACGCTGTATTTGCTCTGCGGATAACGCTGTACCAGGGTGGTGAAATCATTGAAGGCATCCCGTGCGGCGCGGGTATCCCGTTCTGTGGGGTCGCGCGGAAACAGGCGGTCGAGGATGCTGGCGCCGCGATGGAAGTTGGCCAGACCCTTCAGGTACATGGCGTAATCGGCGTTTTCATGACGCGGGTGGCGCTTCAGAAAGCGGTCCAAAGTGGCGATGGCGGAATCGGGCTCATCGTATTTATAGTAGGCGTATGCGATTTCCAGCTGGGCCTGCTGTGCATAGGCGCCAAAGGGAAAGCGGGCTTCCAGGGATTCAAAGTGCTTGATGGCCGTTTCATAGTCTCCATTGTCCAGAGAAGCCTTGGCTTTTTCGTATAGTTCACTGGCGGAAAGCTTGGCCGTTTCATCCACCTGTTCCGGCAGCCAGGAGCAGGCGGAAAGGGCTAACATCAGCAGAATCAGAAAAACACTCGACAAACGCATGGGGGTACGGTATCTCATTGGTTTACTATGGATGCCGTGCAGTATACCGCAAACCACCGGAAGCCCGATGAATCAATTCATACGACTGTCCGCCGAAATTCCCGTCGAGCATGCGGGGCGCCGGTTGGACCAGGTACTGGCCGAACTTTTTTCTGACTATTCCCGCAGCCGCCTCACCCAGTGGGTCAAGGCCGGGCGGGTACGGGTGGATGACCAGTTACCCAAGCCAAAGGACCGGGTATATGGCGGTGAGCGGGTGGAAATCCAGGCCGAGCTTGAACCCCAGGGGGAAGTGGAAGCGGAAGCCATCCCTCTGGATATCGTTCACGAAGACAGCAGTATACTGGTATTGCACAAGCCTGTGGGCCTGGTGGTACACCCGGCGGCAGGCAACCGCAGCGGCACCCTGCAAAATGCCCTGTTACATTATGATCCGGCAATGGCGGCATTGCCGCGCAGCGGGATTGTGCACCGGCTCGACAAGGATACCTCGGGGCTGATGGTGGTGGCGCGCACCCTGGAAGCCCACAAATCCCTGGTAGAGCAACTCCAGTCACGCACCATGGGGCGGGAGTATGAAGCCGTGGTGCAACGGGTATTGCCGGCAGGTGGCACCATTGATGAACCCATTGGCCGGCACGGTACCGATCGCAAACGGATGGCGGTGACCCCTTCGGGTAAGCCAGCAGTGACCCATTATCGGGTGCTGGCGCGTTTTCGGGGCCATAGCCACATTCGCGTGCGCCTGGAAACCGGTCGCACCCACCAGATTCGAGTGCACATGGCCCACATTCACTGCCCGTTGGTGGGGGATGCCGTGTATGGTGGCCGTTTGCGCATACCCAAGGGCACCAGCGAAGCGGCGCGCACGGTC
>CBDUNQ010000208.1:0-4796 GCA_965368625.1 uncultured Gammaproteobacteria bacterium | reverse complement strand
CTGTCCTGTCGCCTGGAAAATGATGAGGTGGCAATTACCGTGTCAGGCAGGCACAAAGGGAAGTTGCGCACCGAAGATATCATGCGGGTGAATATGCAGGGGGAGGCATTGGACCAACAGCGCCCATCAGCAGAAACACTTTTGCATACACAGATCTATCGGCACTTTCCCCAGGCTGCAGCCGTGCTGCATATTCATTCACTATCGGCCACCGTCCTTTCCCGTACTCTGGGGGATTCCCTGTGTTTCTCGGATTATGAGTTGCTCAAAGCCTTTCAGGGTATAGAAACCCACGCAACCCGGGTTCATCTGGCTGTATTTGCCAATGATCAGAATATTGCACGCCTTGCGACCCAGGTAGAGGCACACCTGCCGGCCACCCAGTTACCCGGCTACCTGATTGCAGGCCATGGCCTGTATTGCTGGGGGGATACCGTGGCCGATGCGCAGCGCCATCTCGAAGCCTTTGATTTTCTTTTCCAATGTGAACTTGCCATGCGAAGGATGAATTCCCAATGAGTCGACTATCCATCTATTCCGCCGATGATGCCCGCACGTTGCAGGAATATGATCAGAGTGAGCAGATCCACGAACATTTACAGGCCATTGACGTACGTTTTGAGCGCTGGTCCGCCAATGTACCTTTGCAGGAAGATGCATCACAGGAAGAGGTGCTAGCCGCGTACGATGCGCAGATTAATGACTTGCGCCAGGAATATGGTTTTCAATCCGCCGATGTGGTGCAGTTGAATCCAGACCATCCGGAGCGGGAGGTATTTCGCAATAAGTTTCTGGCAGAACATATACATGCTGATTTTGAAGTTCGCTTCTTTGTGGAAGGCAGCGGGCTTTTTTATCTTCATGTGGGCGATAAGGTATATCTGGTGCTATGTGAAAAAGGCGACTTGATCAGCGTACCGGCCAACACCCGGCACTGGTTTGACATGGGCAGTGCCCCTTATTTCAAATGTATCCGCCTGTTCACCACTCCGGAAGGCTGGGTAGCGGATTTTACCGGTGACACCATCGCACAGCGTTTTCCAAGTATGGATGCCTATTGCAGAGGCGCAGAGTGATTCGCGCCATTGTCACGGATATTGAAGGAACCACCACCGCCCTTTCCTTTGTCAAGGAGGTATTGTTTCCCTATGCACGCGCTCATCTTGCCGACTTTGTCATGCGCCATAAAAACGAAGCGGCAGTGGCGGATCTATTGGAGGATGCGCGCGTTTTACTGGCACAGCAACAAGATATAAACAAGACGGAAATCGATGTCACGGCCTTGATTTCGGGTATGGAATGCTGGATTGATGAAGACCGTAAGCTGACTCCACTCAAGGCCCTGCAGGGAATGATTTGGGAAGCAGGCTACCGGCAGGGCGATTTCCACGGGCATATCTATGCGGATGCAGAACAGGCATTACGCACCTGGCATGGGCAGGGTATTGAGCTTTATGTGTATTCGTCAGGATCAGTGTATGCACAAAAGCTGTTGTTTGCACATACAGTGTATGGAGATCTGACCGATCTGTTCAGCGGCTATTTCGATACCACTACCGGTGCAAAGCAGCAAGTGGAATCCTATGAAAAAATCATCCAACAACTGCGCAGGAAGGGGAGTGAAATATTGTTTCTTTCAGATATTCCCGCTGAGTTGAATGCGGCGCAGCAGGCAGGCATGCAAACCTGTTGTCTGGTGCGCGAAGGCCATCTTCATGAGGGTATATCACACCGCCAGGTAGAGGATTTTTCCTGGATTTCACTTGACGAAATATAATATCCCGGAATCAAATGGCAGGAACGTGATCCATTTTAATATAGGTCCAGCCTTCCAGTACGCGATTGACGATGTGATCCACCGCGGTTTTTTCCGTGCGTACATTATTCATCAGGTTTGCCTTTACACCCTGTCTTTCCAGATTTCGCAAGGTATTCATGCAGGCAAAAAAGTGTATATTCTGATGCTGTTGCATCAATGCAGCCACTCTGGCTTTGTAGGGGGATACTCCATCCCTGAGCAGGTCGATGCCTCCGGCATTGGTAACCACTTCAATTACCATGTCTTCCGTCTTTCGGGAAAGTAATACCTTTTCCGCATAGTCCAGGGTGGCGGCAAAACGGTCTGGATCCGACTCCCCGATATGCAATACCAGGCGCTTGGCATCCATGGTCGTGGCGGTCGCCTGTACTCTGTCCATGTAATAGGGTGCAGTCTTGTATCCCACCATGCCTGCCGTGAAACATATCGCCAGGGCGATAAAAGAAGCCGCGATACCGTAAAGCTGGAACCAGCGGTTCTTGACGGTAAGCGGGCGTTCTCTGGTTGGTGGTACGGCATTGGCGAAGGCACACTGTACCAGTGATTTTGTGGCGCGCATTTTCTCAGCACGTAGCCGCAAGCCGGGATCGGTTTGCATGGCAATGGAAACCGCCTGGAAGCTTTTTGCATCCAGCTCACCATCCAGGTAGGTATGTAGCAATTCATCACTGATGGGTTCGTTTGTATTCATCTTACTTGACTCTTCGTATGCGGGTTTGCGGAGGGCTGATATCCATATGCACCTCCTCCAGGCTGACCTGCAATGCCTTACGGGCACGGTGCAGCCGGCTCATGACGGTTCCCATGGGAATGCCAAGGATATCAGCGACTTCGCCATAGCTGAAGCCCTCCAGGTCCACCAGGGAAACCAATTGTCGTTGCTCCATGGGCAGATTGCCCACGGCAGTACGTACCCGGGTGACAATTTCCAGGGCATGAAGGCTGCCTTCGGGGCCGGGTGCATCGGATGACAACATTTCTTCTTCAAAGGCGATTTCATCCTTTCGCCGCCGCAGGTATTGCCGCCAGGTATTGTTTAAAATCGTGTATAACCAGGCAGTTAGACGCTCATGTTCACGTAACTGATGGCATTTCCGAATGGCTGTGGTCATGGCTTCCTGTACCAGGTCATCGGCTAGCATTTCATTTCCGCACCAGGCAAGGGCAACCCGATACAGGCGTTGACGTGATTCCCCTATGCGGCTGCGCAACGCATGTGCGCTGCAGAATCGGCTCATTATTTTCATAGTAAAAGTGTAGATGCAGTCAGTTACCGATTTATTCTTGTTTTCTAAAAAATAAATTTTATTACTTCCCCATGTGGTCATTTGGGGAATATTTATTTCGCTCGCGCACTCTAGGAAACGTACTGGCTTGGGGGGCTTCAATCAACTATCCCGGGCTGGTCATTGAGCCATGTTACCGCAGTATGGAATGGATGATTGGATTGCCGATCGGTGAATCATCGTGAGGCCAGGATAATGATATGCGGCTATGCATGAATCAATACCTTAACGAGAAATGCGTACTGGTTGCACGATACCAGGAGCGATGAGGAGATGTTATGAAGATCAGAGTCATGCCCTACCTATGGCCTCTGTTGCTGCTGTTCAGCTTATGCAGCAATGCTTATGCAGAGGATAATTCCAGTAAACCTTTTGCCCAGAATAAAGTTGTACTACAGATCAGTGATCCTGATCCGTTCAAACAAACCCTGGTGCTGAATGTGGCCAGTAATTTGATCAAGCACTATGGTCCTGATGTGGTCGATATAGAAATTGTAGCCTTTGGACCTGGGCTACGCCTGCTGCTTGCGGATAACGAAAATGTCGGTCGTATATCGGGACTCGCTCAGGATGGTGGCGTACGTTTTGCTGCTTGTGGAAATACCCTCAAGAAATTCAGTGCAAATCTTGGGCATACCCCGGAACTCAATAGCAATGCCACACTGGTTTCAGCCGGTGTGGTGCGGATTCTCGAATTGACTTCACAGGGTTACACCCTGGTGAAGCCATAAAAATCCAATTGTAAATAAATACGATCTATTCCTGAAAATCATTCGCAATCTGTCTTGTATCGGTGCTGAATAAATACCGGTATGGGGGCGGTTTTATCGGAGTAAAGCTATGCACATTAAAAATCGTTTTGTTGTTGGCGGTATGCTTGCCGCAATCGGGTTCACATCTTCCACGCAGGCGGCTAACTGGCTTTTTCTTCAGGGTACGGAGCCGGCGGGCTCAGCTGAGCGTGCTAAATTATGGGGGTTCATCCAACCGGAGTATCAGTCCACCGATGGCACTCTGCTGAAAGCGGGGCCCTATGCCGGGCAGGCCGCACAATTCAATATGATAGGCCCGGATCGCGATAGTGAATCCCAGTTCAATATCCGCCGTGCACGTATCGGTGTGCGCGGAGCAGGGTTTCCCCTGGACAGCAATACCAATTACTTTATTCTTGCAGAAGGCGGTAACAACGGTATTACCAAACCCGGTGGCGGAGGCGGTAGCGTGCAATTGACCGATGCCAGTGTGACCCTGAATCATATTCCGGGTGCAAGAGTCCGGGTTGGGCAGTTCAAGACACCGGGGTCAGAAGAAGGCTTGAAGGCCATACATGTTTTTGACTATATCAATTTCACCAACGTAACCGATGGTGTGCTGTTGGAACGCTATCTTGACTATGATGGCAGCGGTACCTTCGTGACCCCGGCCGGAAGCTCTGATAGTGGCAAGGTTAATGGGCCTACCGGGCCGGTAGGGGCTTTTCGTGATATCGGCGTTCAGGTCTTTGACAGCTTTACCCATCAGGACTGGGAACACAGTTATGCCTTTATGGTAGGCAATGGCAATGGAATCAGCCGTTCCGATAACAATGATGCCAAGGATGTCTACCTGTACTGGTCATCGGAAAAGATCTTCGGCGGAAAAGGTCCGAGAAGGCAAGGGTGGAAAAGTTTTGCCTGGTATCAAAAGGGTGA
>CBDUNQ010000207.1:0-4810 GCA_965368625.1 uncultured Gammaproteobacteria bacterium | reverse complement strand
CATACACTCCTTCGGACTTGGAAGGCGACCACTGGGTGGACATGTCGAGCAGGTTCACAAAGAAGTCATTACTCAATTGCCCGGGTTTACTGGTGAGCACGCCCTGCATAGAACCACCGGCATTGGCACCCAGGGCACGCATGCCACCCACCAGTACGGTCATTTCCGGTACCGTCAATCCCAGCAGGTCGGATTTTTCCACCAACATGTCAATGGGTGCCCCATAAGCGCCATCGTGATAGTAGTTACGGAAGGCATCCGCCATGGGTTCCAGCACCTGGAAGGATTGCACATCGGTCATTTCCGCCGTGGCATCGCCACGGCCCGCCCGGAAGGGAACCTTGACACTGTGACCCGCATCCTTGGCGGCCTTTTCAATGCCGGCGGCACCACCGAGCACAATGAGGTCCGCCATGGAGATCTTGCTGCCGCTATCCTGCTTGACCTTTTCCAGGGTGCTCAACACCTTGCCCAATTCCTGCGGGTCATTGGCGGCCCAATCCTTTTGCGGTGCCAGGCGCACACGGGCGCCGTTGGCACCCCCACGCATATCGGAAGCACGATAAGTGGAAGCCGATGCCCAAGCCGCCTTCACCAGTTGTGGCACGGTCAATCCGGATTTCAGGATCTGCGCCTTCAGCTTGTCGGCTTCCCCATCGCTGATCTTGGCACCGGCCTCCGGCACCGGATCCTGCCACGCAAACATTTCGGCGGGCACTTCACTGCCTACATAGCGTGCGCGCGGTCCCAGATCACGATGGGTCAGTTTGAACCAGGCCTTGGCGAATGCCTGGTCGAATTCCTTTGGATTCTTCCAGAAACGTTCGGCGATGGCGCGGAATCCCGGGTCTTCCTTCAGGGAAAGGTCCGTGGTCAACATCACCGGTGGATTGCGCTTACCCTGCACATGGGCATCGGGTACGACGCTATGCATGGACTTGTCCGTCGGTACCCACACGGTACCGCCACCGGGTGACTTCTGTTTTTCCCAGTCAAAACGGAACAGGTTATCCAGGTACATGATGGACCAGGCGGTGGGGGTCTGGGTCCAGGCACCTTCCAGGCCACTGGTCATGCTATCTTCCGCATTGCCCTTGCCACACTTGCTCATCCAGCCCAAGCCCTGTTCCTGAATCGCCGCAGCCGCCGGTTCCGGTCCCACACAATCCGCCTTTGCCGCACCGTGCATCTTGCCCAGGGTGTGTCCACCGGCAATGAGGGCGACAATTTCTTCATCGTTCATGGCCATGCGATAAAAGGATTCACGAATATCGGCAGCCGCGGCCACCGGGTCGAGATTGCCATTGGGGCCTTCCGGGTTCACATAGATAAGCCCCATGTGCAACGCTGCCAGAGGTTTTTCCAGCTTGCCATCCTTGTCATAGCGTTTGTCGTTACCCAGCATCTTGGTTTCCGGTCCCCAGTACACCAGGTCGGCTCCCCAGTCATCTACACGGCCACCGGCAAAGCCCAGGGTTTCAAAGCCCATGGATTCCAGGGAAACATTCCCCGCAAGAATCATCAGGTCAGCCCAGGATACACTGCGTCCATACTTCTGTTTCACCGGCCACAGTACGCGCCGTGCCTTGTCGAGGTTGGCGTTATCGGGCCAACTGTTGAGGGGTTCAAAACGTTGCTGGCCACCATCGGCGCCACCCCGGCCATCGTGTATCCGGTAGGTACCCGCACTGTGCCAGGCCATTCTGATCATCAAACCACCATAGTGGCCCCAATCCGCCGGCCACCAGTCTTGTGAAGTGGTCAGGGTTTTTTCAATATCGGCTTTCAACTGTTTGAGATCCACACTGGCAAATGCCTTGGCATAGTCAAAGTCATCGCCGTAGGGATTGGATTTGCGGTCATGGTCACGGAGTGGTCCAAGGTCCACTTGTTCCGGCCACCAGAAGCTGTTGGGTTTGGCCTTGCCGCTGAACATGTTTTCCGATTGTGCTGCCGGTGAAATCGCAATGGCGATGGCGGCAACGAGTGGTAGTGTTCTCCTCAACATCATTATTCTCCTTGATGATTGGGTTGTCCGTTGAAAAAACGCTGAAACGAATTCTGGAAAGCATCAGGATTCGATTTAGACTGAGTCTAAGCCGAAGAAAGGAAGGCATCAATATGATTTAGTCTATAAGGTCGATTAGATTTGTCTATTAAGCGGCACACGCGGGTCGAGGCAGGTCTGCCCCCTTAAAACCCATAAAATTAATTTTAATACAACAGGTTACCATGCATAACGGGTTATCAGGCGGCATTCGGGTTTATTTTTTTGTTCGTCTTTGCCCCGCCCCCGTCCCGGGCGCACAGTGCCTGGGGAACATCAATAAGGGAGGAGCCAGGGCCGGCGCCACACGCGGGAATCGGTTTGCCGCTTTCGCTTCCTTCCGTATCGACGCAAATCATGCTTCCATGCTGAATATTATTTAAACTGGTAACGATTAATAGCATAGCGCTTGATACGCGAAGCCAGTGTTGTGGGTTTGAGCCCCAGTAATGCCGCCGCACCATCACCACCAAAGACTTTGCCATTGCAGTTCTTGAGCGCAGCCTGAATATTTTCCATTTCCATTCGCCGCCGTTCCGCTTCGGTCATCACGACATCGTAAGCGGCCGACACATCCATCTGCGCTATTTTTTTCGTCGATGTGAGGCTGGCAAGTGGTGTATTGGGCAGCTGCACATCCAGGTGTTTTCCATGGGCGAGGATCACTGTACGCTCAATGAAGTTGATGAGTTCACGAATATTTCCAGGCCAGGAGTAGGCTTGCATGCGCTGCATGTCACCAACGGTGAACTGGAGCCCGGTTTTATTGGCTTTCTTGCTGGCCCTTTTCAAAAAATGGGAAGCCAGCAGGGGAATGTCCTCTGCCCGATCACGAAGTGGCGCAAGTTCCATGGGAAATACATTGAGACGGAAGTAAAGATCTTCGCGAAAATTTTTCGTGGCCACTTCTTTTTTCAGATCACGATTGGTTGCTGCGATAATACGCACATCAACCCGTCGGGTATGCGAATCACCGACACGCTCAAACTGTTGTTCCTGCAAAACCCGTAACAGTTTGCCTTGTAACTCCAGCGGAATTTCTCCTACTTCGTCGAGAAACAGGGTGCCGCCATCCGCCAGTTCAAAGCGTCCGGTACGGTCGGTAATGGCGCCGGTAAATGCGCCTTTCACATGGCCGAAAAATTCACTCTCAAAGAGTTCACGGGGTATGGAAGCACAGTTGACCCGAATCAGTGGGCGGTCATGTCGCGCGCTGCTTTCATGTATGGCACGGGCAATCAATTCCTTACCCGTGCCCGATTCACCATAGATCAATACATTGGCATCCGTTGGCGCCACCAGCTCCACTTGCAGAATGGTATGGTGGATCGCCGTACTCTTTCCGACGATTTCCTTGTAGTTATGCTCACTGCGATACTCTTCCAACAAGTAAGCATTTTCCATTTCCAGGCGCTGCTTCAGTGTCTGCACTTCATCCAATGCGGCGCGCAACTTGGCTTCCGCTTTTCGGCGTTCACTGATGTCGCGGAATATGACTACGGCGCCTACCAGCCGGTCTTCATCGAAAATCGGCGTACTGGTATATTCCACCGCGATATACCTGCCGTCTTTGCACCAGAATATCTCGTCGTCGATATGCCGTACCATGCCATCGCTGAAAGAGGCATAAATATGGCAATCGCATCCGGCATAGGGACGCCCATCCGCATGGGTATGGTGAATGGTGCCATGTATATCCTTGCCGATAAGATCCTCGGCCTCCCATCCCAGCATGCGTTCTGCCGCAGGGTTGACAAAAGTCGTCTGCCCATGGGCATTCACCCCGTAAATTCCTTCTCCCGCGGCACTCAGGATCAACTGGTTTTCCCGTTCGAATTCACGAAACACGGATTCAATGGTGCGCCACTCCACCAGGCCCTTGCGATGCAGGGCATTGGCGCCCGCCCTACCCTGCCTTTTTTCCTGCTCATCAAGATCCCGCAGGATCAGGGTAATCAAGCCGGCCTCGGTACTCGTCAGCAGGCTGGCGGTGATCTCGCAGCGCAATAGGACACCGGTACAGGTTTGCACACCCAGGTTGTGCCGCCAGCCGGATCCCCTGTGCAGAATCTCCCGGGTGAAATCCAGCAACTGTTCAAAATCCTGCTGGAACAGATAACTGACCGCCTGTGTGGAGGGGTTGCCGGATTCAAAGGCCAGCAACCGCCGGGCACGCTCATTGGCCATGACGATTTCATCTTCATAGGGACTGAACACCAGCATTGCATCAGGGCTTTTTTCGAAAACTTCATCGACTACATTCACCATGGGATCCCTGTCTCTGTCTACCTGCCCGGTACTTCATTCAACTACCGTACCAAACACTGAATTTTCGTAGTCATTACGAGAGAAATTCGTAGTTCTACGCAATATCGTAGTAACAGCACGAATAAACAATTCGTACTTATTAAAATTATTTCAAAGGGTTAATGAAGACAGGGGACAGTGGCACAGTCTCTGCAATGATCTCATGCAATTGCACATTGTCAGCACGCGCCCCATACCACCCAAAGGCGCTGAGCACTGACGCCGCGCCAATCTGGTGCGCATCCGGTTTATTTTGCCTTGTTTTGAGACACAGGAGAAACCAATGTCATTTAAGAGCCTTAACGATCCATTCAACCCGGCAAAGAGCCTGCTGCATAAAGCCAGTTGCGAATGCCCTCTATGCAAGGTGGAAAAACAGTCTGGCGGCAATGGCAGGCAACACAGTGCAACGGAAAAACAGGATGCCATTGAACAATCCGCCTATGAAATGAAACC
>CBDUNQ010000206.1:0-4811 GCA_965368625.1 uncultured Gammaproteobacteria bacterium | reverse complement strand
ACAAGTGCAATTGAAAACGGCAGGATATTGGATGTCGCTTGCCGCGCCGGTACGGTTGCCGGTGCTGGATGGCAGTCTGCAGGTGGAATCCTTTGAGTGGCAGTATGACCAGGCCATGGACTGGTCTTTGGATGCGGCGCTAACCCCCATCTCCATGCCGGCGCTCACGGCGGCACTGGAGTGGCCGGAAATGTCCGGTACCCTGTCCGGGATGATTCCTGCCGTGCACTATGCCCATAACCAGTTACGCGTGGGTGGCGCCCTGCTGGTGCAGGTCTTTGATGGCGATATCACCGTGCGTAACCTGCGCATGGAGCAGCCACTGGGAGCGGTTCCGCGACTCTGGGCGGATATCGCCCTGGAACAGCTGGACCTGGAAACCCTGACGCGAACCTTTGCTTTTGGCAGGATTGAAGGGCGGTTGCAAGGTGAAATGAAGGGCCTGGTGCTGGAAGCCTGGCGTCCGGTGGCATTTGACGCACGTTTTGCCACACCCGAAAACGATCCCGCGCGCCACCGCATCAGTCAAAAGGCCGTGGACAATATTACGGATATTGGCGGTGGTGGCGTAGGCGGTGCCTTGTCGCGGGGGTTCCTGCGCTTTCTCGAGGACTTCCCCTATAAAGCATTGGGGGTGAGTTGCCGGCTGCGGGCCGGAGTCTGTGAAATGGATGGCGTGGCGCCCGCCAAGCAAGGATACTATCTGGTACAGGGCCGCTTCCTGCCGCCGCGTATCGATGTCATTGGTTATGAACGGCGGGTGAACTGGCACTCTCTATTGGACCGCCTCAAATCCGTTACCAGTGAACAAGGGCCGGTAGTGGAATAATCAATGATGGGTATAGTTACCCCCAGCCCAATGGCCACACTCCGGGGAAGCGGTTGGCAGTGCAAAACCACGCCGATATACCCCATGGCCCGAAGCCGGTACAATCTGGACAAGTAAAAACCGGAATTCCGATACCCATCAAGCCCGAGTATCCACACGAGGTGAAATCCATGTATGTATTGCGACGCTCCCCCCTGTTGTTTGTGCTGTTGTTGCTGACCGCCTGCGTCACGATCAATGTCTATTTTCCCGCCGCCGCCGCGGAAGCGGCCGCTGACCGGATCATCAAGGACGTGTATGGCACGGAAGTGGTACCTGCGCCATCGCCCAAGACCACCGAGCCCACTTCGCAACGGGAGCAGGCGCCCTGGTCGCAACGTTTGCTGGGCCACTTGCTTGCATGGGTCCCTGTCGCCCAGGCTGCCGGCGTGGATATTGATATTCAGTCCCCCGGCATTCAGCGCCTGCAAGCGGCCATGGCCGAACGTCACCAGCAACTGGCACCCTTTTATGCTTCCGGTGCCGTGGGCATGACCCACAATGGGGAAATCGTCCTACGTGATCTCAATGCCGTACCCCTCAAGGATCGTAAAAGAGTAAGCCAGTTGGTGGGCTCGGAAAATCAGGACCGTACGGCCCTGTATGCCGAGATTGCCCGCGCCAATGGTCATCCCGAATGGGCGGCGGACATACGCGAAACCTTTGCCCGGCGCTGGGTGGGCAACGCCCCGGCTGGCTGGTGGCATCAAAATGCCGCCGGAGCCTGGTCGCAGAAATAAACCATTGCATCGGTACCTCAAAGCATTGCCGGGCTTCCTGTAGGAAAAAGCCTGGAGTGCGTATTCTGTGCCTGGTAATGGGCTCGGGAATAGGAAACAGGAAAAGCTTCGCCCATGAATGTATTGGTGTTTGATATTGAAACCGTACCCGATGTGGAATCGGGACGGCGCCTGCATGAACTGCAGGACCTTTCCGATGAAGATGTGGCCAAGGTGCTGTTTCAGAAACGCCGGGAGGAAACAGGTAACGATTTTCTGCGCCTGCACCTGCAACGGATTGTGGCCATTTCCGCTGTACTGCGGACCCGTGACCTGGTACGCGTATGGTCACTGGGTGACCTGGAATCCACGGAAGCCGAATTACTGCAACGGTTTTTTGATGGTATCGATAAGTTCACTCCCACCCTGGTTTCCTGGAATGGAGGCGGCTTTGATCTGCCAGTGATTCACTATCGCTCGCTGCTGCATGGCGTGGCTGCACCGCGCTACTGGGATACGGGAGAAGAGGATCGTGATTTCAAATGGAATAATTACCTGAGCCGTTATCATGCCCGGCATACGGATCTCATGGATGTCATTGCCGGTTACCAGGCGCGTGCCAATGCCCCACTGGATCAAATTGCCAGTATGCTGGGATTCCCCGGTAAAATGGGGATGAGTGGCGCCAGGGTATGGGATAACTTCCTGGCCGGTGATCTGCAGGGAATTCGTGACTACTGCGAAACCGATGTGCTCAATACCTATCTGGTCTACCTGCGCTTTGAATTGATCCGTGGGCATCTTACGCCCATGGAATACAAACAGGAGCTGGACCGCTTGCGTGACACCCTGAAGGCGGAACACAAGCCCCATTTTGATGAATTTCTCACCGCCTGGACCACGGTCGCCTGAGCCTGGCCACGGAGGTATACTGCCGCTGGCTGGAAGCGGCCGGTGCAGCCATTGCGGCGATGCTCCTGTAATACGGAGTGGCGCGACACCGCTTCCCCTTTGCCATTGCAACCGAGAATGTTCCAGGTAACCCCATGACCCGTCGTCGCCGTCGTACCCCCAGTCTTCCCACCGAGCCCTGCAGTGCCCATATAGAATCCCTTTCCCATGATGGGCGTGGCGTGACCCATGTGGATGGTAAAGCCGTTTTCATCGATGGCGCCCTGCCCGGGGAAGAAATCCGTTTTCTCTATACCGCCAAGAGCCGTAAGTTTGATGAAGGCCGGGTGCTGGAAGTGATTCAGGCATCGGCTGACCGGGTGGAAGCGAAATGCGCCCATTTCGGACTTTGCGGCGGCTGCAGTCTGCAACATATGGCGCCAGGGGCACAGATACAGGCCAAGCAGCAAGTGTTGCTGGATAACCTGCAGCGCATCGGCAAGGTGCAGGCGGACCATATTCTTCCCCCCCTTTGCGGGCCGGTCTGGGGGTATCGCAACAAGGCGCGGCTTGGTGTCAAACATGTGCGTAAAAAGGGTAAGGTGCTGGTGGGCTTTCGCGAAAAGCGCTGCCCTTATCTGGCGGAACTGGCGCGATGTGAAGTCCTGCATCCCTCCGTGGGAGAGCGCCTGGAGGCATTGGCACAACTCATTGCCGGCTTGCAGGCCTTTGCGCGCATTGCCCAGATCGAAGTGGCGGTGGGGGATGAGAGCACTGCCCTGGTGTTTCGTAATCTGGATCCGCTATGTGCTGGCGATGAGCAGGCTCTCATAGCGTTTGCCCGTGACACGGGCATGCAGGTTTATCTCCAGCCAAAGGGCCCGGACAGTGCCTATCCCCTCTGGCCAGAGGAACCGGAATTGTTTTATCGGCTGCCCGATTATGATGTGCGGTTGGATTTTCTGCCTACGGATTTCACCCAGGTGAATCCGCAAATCAACCGCGCCATGATTCCCCATGCCCTTTCCCTGCTGGACCCCCAGCCCGAGGATCACATCCTCGACCTGTTTTGTGGTCTGGGAAATTTCACCCTGCCCATGGCGCGCATGGCAGGTACCGTGGTGGGGGTGGAGGGGGATGCCGCCCTGGTGCAGCGTGCCCGCGACAATGGGGTACGCAATGGCTTGGCGGATGTCGTTTTTCACGCCGCCGATCTGACCCAGGATCCCAGTGGGCTGCCGTGGATGAAAGGAAGCTACAACAAGCTGTTCATCGATCCACCGCGCAGTGGAGCCGCGGAAATGATGGCTTGGGTGGCAAAATTGCAGCCGCAGCGCGTGGTATATGTCTCCTGTCATCCCGCTTCCCTGGCCCGGGATGCCGGCTTGCTGGTGCATGAGCATGGTTACCGGCTGCACCAGGTGGGCGTAATGGATATGTTTCCCCATACCGCTCACGTGGAATCCATCGCCCTTTTCGAGAGAAAATAAGCCCTAAGAGAATGCCGCTGATTTCTGTAAGCATTTTCGTACAAGAAAGAAAAATGCGGTGAGTTGGCAAGATGGACTATGGCTGCACACACTCCGTTTCCTGTTTCCACGAAACATTGGGGCAGATTCTATAGATGTAGCAGAATCAGAAGCTTGTTACCCCTACCCGGAATTCCATCCGTTGTTAATCACCCGAAAAGGGCAGCAGCATTGTCCATACCTCGTGTGGAGGCGGTGCCCGAATGCATTAATTCAGGCGGCACTCCAACCTGTCAGGGGTCATAGCAGCGGCAGTACCGGGAAAAAGTGTCGACATTTTCCTACAGACGAACGGTATCGGGTTTGTTACAT
Organism: uncultured Gammaproteobacteria bacterium; assembly: GCA_965368625.1. Taxonomy (GTDB): domain Bacteria; phylum Pseudomonadota; class Gammaproteobacteria; order DSM-19610; family DSM-19610; genus JAIVHA01. The sequence goes on along the minus strand of CBDUNQ010000206.1, from coordinate 492 downwards.
TTCTACGTCCTGAAGGCGCCACCGACATCCCAGGGGGATCAGGAATTCGGTGAATCGTATCAGGCATTCAAGCGAGTGGGTACTGTGTGCAATTGACCTGCATCCACGTCGTCGCCCGCATCGCTTGTGGTATTGGGGCAGTAACAGGGAAGGTATAAAAAACGCGGTATGGAGTCCGTGCTTGGCAATGAAGTAAATCGGTACTATTTCATACACAAAGACGTTACAAATACGTAACCCAAAAAAACGATACTCGGTATATTATTCAGAGCACAAAACGTAAGGGGAGATACACATGTTAACCATAGCCAGCTTTATTCTCGTAGCCGTATTCGCCGGATGGCTGATTTCCATCTCTGAATCGGAATTGTAATCCACACCTGCCTGCTTTGCAGGCAGGTGTGTGGTCTACACCGACATGGTCAGGCCGCTGACCCTGTTCAGTCATCGGCGGCCTGACCGGTCACCACCACTTCGCGAAATCGAGTCAGC
>CBDUNQ010000205.1:0-4839 GCA_965368625.1 uncultured Gammaproteobacteria bacterium | reverse complement strand
ATGGTTGGCAGAACAGGCAAAGAGATACCGGCCTGCGCCGGTATGACGCTCCATTGTTAACCACCGTCATTGCGGACGAAGCGCAGCGGAGATCCGCAATCTCTCATGGTTGGCAGAACAGGCAAAGAGATACCGGCCTGCGCCGGTATGACGCTCCATTTTTTAACCACTATCATTCAGGGTTCCCTGACTTGTTCCCTTGCGTTGTACTGTGTCATTATTTCCCGGTTTCCAGAGGTAAGCTTATGCCTGATTCCATTTTGCAAGAAGTCACTGATTTGATTCGCAGCCAACCCCAGGGTGGTCCTGCATTAACCCTGTATGCCTTGATCAGCACCCTGCGCATGGAAAAAACCGGCTACCTGTTCATGTTGCGTAAACTGCGGGATTTAAATCCGGAGCATCGGCAACTGGCCTACCGGCTGATGGAGTTGATGGCGGAAGGTGGCACTACGGGCGAGGTGTGGGAGCAGGCACTGCAAGAAATGGATGAAGTGATTCGGGCTGGCTGACAGCCCATTTTCTCCACCCGCCATGGCGGGTGGGGAGGGCAATCCTGTCAGTGTTGATGACCGTGGGGGCCATGCACGTGGCCATGGCTGATTTCTTCCTCGCTGGCATCGCGCACATCCACCACTTCCACTTCAAAATGCAGGGTTTCACCGGCAAAGGGATGGTTGCCATCCACCTGTACCTGGTGTTCTTCAATGGCGGTAATGGAAACCACATAGGGGGTTCCCTGTTGACTTTCCGCATGAAACTGCATGCCGATTTCAAATTCAACGCCTTCGCCAAACATTTCCTTGGGTACCATTTCCACCAATTGCTCCTGTCGCGTGCCATAGCCTTCTTCCGGAGGCACTCGTACATCCAGCTTGGTGCCTGCCTCTTTGTCCAGCAGAGCATTTTCCAGCCCGGGAATCAGGTTGTGATGTCCATGAAGGTAGGCCAGGGGTTCTCCACCAAAGGAACTTTCCAATTGTTCGCCGGCGTCATTCTTGAGGGTGTAATGGATGGTAACCGCTTTGTCCTGGGCAATTTTCATTAAGGGGATCCTGGTAGAGGTGAAGTTGAATGAGGGGCATTTTAGGGCACATTCGCTGCTATTACAAAGTCAGCGATTTCGTGAGCACTGATTCACTGGGGATATCCCAGATGAGTCAAATGTCATAGACCTGATGCAGGCATAAAAGCCATATCACGGCGCAGAATTTTCAGGATTTCAGGAATCCATATCTCCCTGCCTCATGGAATATGGGCAAAGATCTGAAATTCAGCAAGTGATATGGGGTGTTTTCCTGGGTTTTTTGTCCCATTACAGATCAAGCGGTGTGGTGAGTGCCCCGGCTTCCTGCAAGCGCAATGCAATGGCTTCCGCCAGTTGCCGGTATCCGGCTCCATTGGGGTGTATGGCATCGGAGCGCAACGCTTCTTTGGAAAGCACCTTGGCCAGCGCGGTGGCTTCCAGGGGAATGGCATGTTCCTTGGCAACCCGCTCATAGACCGGGGCGGGGCGCAGGAGAAACAGTTTGGGTGCCGGGGTGGCCACCAGTAGTGTGGGGATGCCTCTGGCGGCGGCCAGCTCAATCATGGCACCAAGATTCTCTTCCAGTGCCTGCTCGTCCAGTTTGCGCAGCAAGTCATTGCCCCCATGGCAAAGCAGCAAAAGTTGCGGTTTCCATTGGTCCAGCACCTTGGGTAGACGACGTACACCTGCGGCCGACACTTCTCCGGGGTTGCCTGCATTGATTACCCGAATTCCGATCAGGTTTTCAAGTATGGCGGGGTAGCTTTGTGAAAGGGCGGCACCGGTGCCAAAGGTGAGGCTGTCTCCAAAGGCGAGGATATTTTTGTCAGCCACCAGGGGCGAGAGTTGGGGTGGCTGTTCGCCACAGGCGCTCAACAGTGAAATGATCAGTAATAGGGTAGTGGCAAAGAACGGTCGTAGCATGGCCCTATCATAACGGAATTTTCAGGTGGACGCTGCCCTCGATGCTGGAAAATATATAAGAATAATTTATCAATCAAATTATATAATTAATATATAAATATAAAGTATTTTCTAGGCGTTTGCGCGCACCAACATTCCGTCAATGTGTGAAGCGGGATTACGCATCAGTGGACCAATGGCTGTGGCTTATTGGCGCCACCACAGGGAGGTTATGGGTAAATAGGTAATGAGTGCCAGCCAGAGAAGCATCAACCCGAGAAAGGGCAGTGCCGCCCAGAACAGGGTGATGATGGGGCGCCCAAACCGCTGACTGGCAATAAACAGGTTCAGGCCCACGGGTGGAGTGCTGTATCCGATTTCCAGGTTGGCAAGAAATAAAATGCCCAGATGCACCGGATCCACGCCATAGCGCTGTGCCAGCGGCAGGATCAGTGGCACCACCACGATGGTGGCGGAAAAGATATCCATCATGGCGCCCACAATGAGCAAAAACACGTTGAGCATAATGAGGAACTTCAACTGACTGTCAATGGTGCTTTCCATCCAGTGCAGGATCTTCATGGGGAGTTGGGCATCCACGAGCAGATTGGTCAATCCCATGGCGACGCCGAGAATGATCATGATGCTGCCCACCAGAATGGCGGTGTCGGTGAGCAGGGGTAACAGTTGACGGCGTAATTTCAGGGTACGGTGTATATAGGCCTCGAGGATCAGCACATAGAGGCCGGCACAGGCGGCCGCTTCACTCACGGTGACATAGCCACCGAAAATGCCAACGATCAATAGGACTGGCAGTAACAGATCCCAGATACCCAGGCGCAATGCCGCGCGCACGCCCTGCCAGGAAAAGGTGTGACGCGGGACGGCGGCCCGGTGGCCAACGAAACTGCCATACATCATCAACATCATCAAAAGCAGCAGGCCGGGTACCACGCCCGCAAGAAACAATTCATCGATGTTTACCTTGGCCACAATCCCATAGAGCAGAATCGCCAGGCTGGGAGGAAACAGCAAGCCCAGTGAACCGGAAGAAGTGAGCAATCCCAGGGAAAAGCGCTCCGGATATCCCACCTTGCTCAGCAGGGGAAACAGGAGTCCGCCCAGGGCGAGAATGGTGACACCCGAGGCGCCGGAAAAGGAAGTGAAAAACGCACAGGAAACCAGGGCTACCGCTGCCATCCCCCCCGGCATCCAGCCCAGCAGGTTGTTAAAGATGCTGATCAGCCGTTGCGGTGCACCACCGGCGGCCAATACCACACCGGCAAAGGTGAACAGGGGAATCGCAATCAGGTTGGGCGAAGCCGCCAGGCGATTGATTTCCACAATCAATACCGCGGGAACCAGGTCTGCCTGTTGTACCGCAAGCAGGCTGCCGGCACCCAGTACCACAAACAGGGGCAAGCCCAGCAGTGCCAGTAATACCAGCAATAGAATCAGCAGTATCATAGATGATCGGCGCGGGCGTGATAACCCAGCAGGCCACTGAGGATGAAATGCAGGCTCAGCAAGCCAAATCCAACGGGCAATATCAGGGATAGCAATACGGTCCAGCGCTGGTAGTCGGCGGCATAGGCCCATTCGTCGAGCCAGTATACGGTGGCTGCCTGGCACAGCAGACCACAGACCAGCGCCCCGATGAATTGCAGGGGGCGGTAAATGCGCGCCATCCATTGATCATTCATGAAGGCACAGAGGACATCGATTTTAATGTGTCGATGGGAGTGGATCGCCAGGGTGGCGCCGAAAAAGGTGACAAACAAAACCAGGTGCCGGGTCAGGGTATCCGCTGTGGGCAGGCCCAGGGAAAAGAAGTTGCGGGCCACAATCTGAATCAATGCCAGCGCCAGTAATAAAAACAGGCTGGCTGCACCCAGGTATCGCTCCAGGCGCAAAAGCTGGTCACGCAGGGTGTAGAGTGCAGTCAACTGTCCGGGGTCCGCTGCGCCTGAACCGTCTGGTCATCAACGGTGTGAAGTTGCTTTATCAACTGATGAACCTCGGTGACCAGATCCTGTGGTATGTAACCGCTGCCCATTAATTCCTGTGCCGCACGATCGGTAATTTCCCGTAAGCGGGCTTCTTCCATGCCTTCTCCCGCCGGTACGAATTTCATACCCCTGGCCTTGAGTTCGGTAACACTTTTTTCATTATCTTCACGGGTGGCGGTAATCAGGCGTTGGCCGGTTTCCATGCCGGTTTCCTTCAGCAGTTGCTGCAAATCCTTTGGTAAGCGGTCATAGAAGCGCCGGCTTACCACCATGGCGCCCATGGCATTGGTGAGGGCGGTTTCCGAAACATACTGGGTTTTGGTGAACCATTGCAGGGCAATGGAAGCCAGTGGGGTGCAGTACACAGTATCAATCAGCCCCGTGGAAAGGCTGGTAAATACATCAATAATGGATAAGGGAACCGGGGAAATGCCACTAGCGGTGAAAAAGGCTTGTCCCAAAGGATCTCCCTGCCAAAGCCAGACGCGCCGCGACTTCAGGGCATCTACACTGTGTATGGGTTCCTTGGAAAAAATATGTACAAAGCCGATTTCCATCCAACCCAGCAATTCGTAGCCATTATCACGGAATCCCTGTTCAAAGCGCGGCGTGAAGCGTTCGCGCACATGGTCGATTTCAGCGAAATTATCAAACAGGAAGGGAAGCTCCATGATGCGGGCGGGAGAATAGATTTCACCGATGCCATGACCACTGAAGGCGGCCCCCTGAATCTGGTTGAAGCGGATTTTTTTCAATACATCGGGTTCGTCGCCCTGAATGCCACCGGGATAGAATTTGAAACCAAGACGGCCATTACTGCGGGTGCGCACGTCCTTGTCCCAGTCTTCCAGCAGGTTCATCCAGGTGGTGCCGCCGGGTGCCAGGGTGGCGAACTTGATG
>CBDUNQ010000204.1:0-4839 GCA_965368625.1 uncultured Gammaproteobacteria bacterium | reverse complement strand
AGGTCAGCAGGTTTTGGATGGCCACTGCGGTATACCAGTTGCGGCGTGATCATCTGGTAACTGGGTGCGAATTGCACCAGGGTCTTGCGCCGGTCCGTGACCGTGAGTCCGGCAGCGGCGAAATGGGCCTGGCGTGAAGCTACCATGGGAAGGATATCGGTGAAATTCTGGGGGATCACCAGACGCAGTTCTACATCGAGTCGCCGGGCGAACAGGCTGGCCAGATCATACTCCAGTCCGGTGGGGCCATCCGGGCCCTCGTAGTAGGTGGTGGGGCTGTTACGGGTAATCACCACCAGTTCACCCTTGGCCTTTACCTGTTCCAGCAGATTCATGGGTTCACGGCTACAGGCCGTCAGCCACAAACTGAGCACCAGGAAAGGCAGGGTTCGAATCATCGCCGGGTAAACCATCGTCGTATTGCCACGTATATGGTGGTTAGCGGCTGCCCGAGTGAAATTTTAGTGTTGGGGGGTTGCTTACGGTACAATATCGGCTCCACGGGAAATGGGCTAGCCTATTGATTTCTATAGGTCTTGGCTCGCTCGCACTGTAGCATAAAAATGTGTTGAATGGTTTGCTACCCACAGAAACCGTGGAAACCGGAGAGGTGCCGGAGCTGGCCGAACGGGCTTGACTCGAAATCAAGTGAACGCGCAAGCGTTCCGAGGGTTCGAATCCCTCCCTCTCCGCCAAATAAAAATGCCCGCTACCGCGGGCTTTTTTGTTTGGCTGTTTACTGGGTTCGAAGCCTCGGAACATCAAAACAGCCGGTTCGACCAGCGACCGCAGGTCGCGCAGAACGGCCGCGGGGTATAGGGCGGTAAGTGAGTATGTGATCCCGCCCGGGTGATGGCTTTCCCATACCGGTGTGCTCACCGTGTGGAAGCCGTAAGGTGCTCTTTGCGGGTGAGTTCACGCAATCCATGCAATGCCAGGGCAAGCGCTTCATGATTGACTTCACGGGGAAATACCATGTAGGCGGGATGTATGAATTCAGGGGCATCGTGAACCCGGAACAGCTTGCCCTGATTGATCAGGGGTTGCGCCATTCGTTGCGGGAGAAAACAGGATCCTCCATTTTCCAGTATCAATTGCACACCCAGCCAGCCGATATTGACTACCTGTGCCGGTCTTTCCAGGTCGGGGTAGCTTTCCTGGTGTTTGGCATAAAATCCCGGGCCCCACTCCACGTATACATAGTCATCATCCGGCCAGCGGGTTTCCCGGTGAGAGCTGACAAGTATCAGTACTTCATCAAACAGGGGTTCCACCACCAGTCCGGAGGCATGAGTAGGGGTATACATCAAGGCAATATCCAGTGTGCCTTCTACCAGACGCCTCATCAGGTCTTCTTCAAAGCCGATATCGCTGCGGATGGATACATCCGGCGCGGCGCGGCGCATCCATCCCACCCAGCGGGGCAGAAAACCTTCCCACAAGGCAATGCGTCCGCCGATTCGAATGGTGCTTTTGAATTTACTCGGCAAGCCCACATCATGGCGTGCCTGCTCCACCGTCAACACCAGGGTCTTGGCATGTTGTAGAAAGCGCCGGCCGGCGGCAGTGAGGCTGGCGCCAGAGCGGTTACGAATAAACAGGGTGGCACCCAGATCCGATTCCAGGTTCTGAATGCGGGCACTTACGGTGGACTGGGTGACATGGAGCCGGTTTGCGGCTTCCAGAAAGCTGCCATGGGCGGCAATGGCAAGAAAAGTACGTGCTTGTTCAATGTCCATATTGGTGCATTATAACTTTTAAATTCGACAAACGCGATAGTAATAATGAATAAATATCGTTTGTCTATGGTTATCCTGCCTGGTTACCATGACTACTCATGGGAAAAGAGAAAGCAGAAGGTGTATGGATGGCGCGCTCGGTCGGTCGCACGATCAGTCCGCGAGGTTTCTTCTGGTGCCCGTTTTTATGGCGCTGTGGGTGAATGACTCACGCCCTGTGCCTTGGTGGCTTCCATTAGCGCTACCGCCAATGGCGGATGTTCGTGAAAAACCACCATGCGCCCCGAGTCACGCCACGGTTGCGCACGGGACAATCCTCTAGCGGTGGTTGTCCTGGTGCGGCATCGATTCCCGGAAGGAGTGCATCATGAACGCATTGCCAGGCAGTGGGGCAAGACCTGCCCGAGAGGATTTCCAGCGCGCCATGGACAGCAGGGATACCGATATCGATGTAACCGGGGATGATTTGATGGCGCTTTCCCGAAGAGCGGAACAACAGGCATTTCTGCGGGATCGCAGAATGCTTACTGTGGCATCGGTCATGAGTCATCCCCTGCTTACAGTAAGCCCTGAAACCACCTTGTCAAAAGCAGCCCATATGCTGGTGAGTCATCGTATCAGTGGTTTGCCGGTAATCAATGAAGCAGGGGTATTAGCGGGCATTTTGACCGAAGCCGATTTCTTGCGCGCCCTGGGGTTGCCGTCCGATCAACCTGCACACAGAGTGTGGCAGACCCTGGAATTACTTTTCAAGGCGTTGGCGCATCACGGTGAATTGAAGGCACCAGACGATGCAGTGGCCCTGCATATGACATCTCATGTGGTAACGATCCATAAAGAACAGCAGATCGCCTATGCTATCGGACGTATGAAGCAACACCATGTCAAGCGGGTGGTGGTCTGTGATGAGAAAGGGTTCGCTTTGGGCATGATAACGCGATCGGATTTGGTCCGGGTGTTTTTCGATACCTTTATCCGCAAGGTATAGCAGGAACAATCAGGGCTCCGTTTTCAAAAGGTCTTTTGGGAGGTGTTCAGCAGTATGGTGGATGTGATTGCGAGAATGAAATATACCCGTGAACCCCTGAAGCGTACCACCGTTGAGTTGCAATTGGACAGTGCGCCGGAAGCGGTGATTCAGGGCACCACGGACCGGACCGGCAGGGCGCATTTTTCGATTGAGCCGGCATCCGGCAAGGTGCTGATTGCAGGTAAGGTGTGTTTTCACGGTCGACTCGAAGGTGAGGTTCTCATTGAGTTTGCCTCACTTACCGATTCCGGACTGGCCAATGATAGTGGGGCGGTGGGTGGCAGCAAAGGGGGGAGTACGGCCTATCCCGGCATGCAAATGCGCACCTTGAATACGGCTCATGGGGAAGTGCTCACTGACAGCGAGGGTTACCTTGTCAACCTGGATGACTGGTCCGAAGCATTCGTTCGTGCCCAGGCAGAAGCGGAAGGTTTGTCACTGCGCGATGAGCATTGGGAAGTGATACGCTTTCTTCGTGATTACTACGACACGCACCATTTTCAGGCGCAAGTGCGGGATATTATCCGGCACTTCAGGCAGGTATGGGGCAATGAACAAGGCAGTAACCGGTATTTGCATGCATTATTCCCCCGTGGCGGGCCGCAGAAACAGGGTAACCGCCTGGCGGGTTTGTTACGGGTGAAAGGGGAGCATTGAAACCGATGCCTTCCACCCCGACAGGTGGATGTGGTTCTGCGCGCGGGTATGAGTATTTCAGAACAAGGGGGAGATTGATTCACCGTGGCACGGGTTCCCGGTTTTCTGTGCAATATCGGGTGTTATTCCCCTGATCTGGATCAAGCAGGCTGCGCATTCTGCTAGCGCGCAGACAGGTGCCAGGCATAGAATTTTCATAGGGACGGAAGGTGTTGTGAAGGGCTTCCGGATCCGGGGTTTCAGTGCTGCCGCACCGTATTACAGGTTAGCTGACGGTGTATGTGGCATTCAGTTGAGTTCCAGAATGGGCCGAAGGCCGAGGAGAACGCAAATGAAAGTCAATGAAATCATGAGTAAGGATGTTGCCTTCATCAAGCCCGAGGCCAGCCTGCGGCAAGCCGCGCGCAAGATGAAGGAACTGGGTGTTGGTACCCTGCCCATTGTTCAGGAAGGTCGCCTGCTGGGCATTATCACCGATCGCGATATCAGTTGCCATGCGGTGGCCATGGGGCGTGATCCCAATTCCACAGAAGTGCAAAAGGTCATGACCCGGGATGTTGCCACTTGTCTGGACGATCTGGAGGTGGATGCCGCGGCCAGCCTGATGAGTGAGCATCACATTCGGCGGCTGGCGGTATTGGACCAACAGCAGCAACTGGCGGGTGTGCTCTCCGTGGACGATCTGGTGCGGGCATCCCGGGACTTGGCGGGTGCGGTGCTGGCATCGGCCAGCCTGAATCATTGAATCGGGAGGCTGTGATGAAAATCAAAGATATTATGAGTGCCAATGTCGTGACCGTCGCCGCCAACGCCACTACCAAGGAGGCTGCCCGTTTGATGCACGATCTGCATCTGGGATCTCTGCCGGTATTGGATGATGGCAAACTGGTGGGTTTTATCACCGACCGTGATATCTGTTGTCGTGTTGTGGCTACCGGGCATGATGCCGTGATGACCCAGGTAAAGGAAGTCATGGGTCATGAAGTGATCAGTTGCCGGGAAGATCTGGAATTGAATGAAGCCGCGACACTGATGGCCGAGAAACATATTCGGCGTCTTGCCGTGCTTCATGACGATAACAGCCTTGCCGGTCTGGTATCGGTGGAAGACCTGGCGCGTAGCTCCCATGAATTAGCCAGTGGGGTATTACAGGCGACTTCACAGGTCCACTAGGCTTCGAAACGTGTGAGCTGATGTACTGCGGTTGGGTGTCTTGTTAGGGTACTGACTGCCAACCCAGGGAGATTGCCGCGCTTCGCTCGCAATGACGGCTTCTTTTTACGTGAATACCTTGCTCATTCGGGTCAAGGCATCAATAACCCCCACGTCATGTCGGCGAATGCCGGTATCTCTATGCTATGGCAGTGAATTCAATAGATACCGGCCTGCGCCGGTATGACGATGATCTTATCT